>JALRFB010000238.1 GCA_023256555.1 Sediminibacterium sp.
ATAAAATTTATTTCTTAACCTGAATGATAAATTTCTCTTTAAAATAGTCCTCTTTAAAGATATCATAGATAGGCATCATCTTTGGTCTAGTGCCGCTTTCAAAAATTTCTTGATGTAAATCGCCGCCTTTTAAACAAATTAAACCATTTGGTTGATTTGGTTTTTTAACTAGTACGGGGTTGGCCCATTTCCATAAATCTTTTAATGGCGCTACAGCTCTACTCACTGCGTAATCGAACTTTTTATTTTTAATATCTTCTACTCTTGCATGTTTGGTAGTAATATTTTTAATACCTGCCACTTCACAAACAGCATCCACTACTTTTAATTTCTTGGCAATACTGTCTACTGCTAAAAACTGTACTTCAGGAAAGAAAATCGCCATTGGTACACAGGGGAATCCTCCACCACAGCCAATATCAATTACCTGAGTGCCTTTCTCCCATTCTACAATTGCAGCAATACTTAATGAATGCAAGACATGATGCAAATAAATATGATCAATATCTTTTCTGGAGATCACATTAATCTTGGCGTTCCATTCTTTATAGGCGCCTTCTAATGCTGCTAATTGTTGTAATTGCTGCTCTGTAAAATCAGCAAAGTACTTGGTAATTAGTTCCAGTTTTTCTGGGGTGCTTTCCATACGCTTGGTAAAGTGAATAAATAATAAAATATAGACCAAATATCAAAAACAATAAACCAAGGCCATAAATCTAATTCGTTTAATTTCTTCATGGTACTTCTTAAAATAGTTCCTTGAATTATTAATCTGACTGCAAATATGGATCCTATTAAAATATATTCTTTAGAAATAAGTAATGCTGCAATGCTAATTGGGTAAACCAAAAACAAACTAATAGCATATAATGCTAATAAAAATGAATGTGACTTCTTATAATACTTGCTAGTAGTATAGTGTCTGTATTTTTGATTCATCCAAGCATTAAAATTGGTTTTGGGCTCACTTAAAGTATGAGCTTCATGATCAATTACAATGGCTGTATTTTTCGCATTGGCTACCTGATTGATAAATAAATCATCGTCACCTGATGGGATCTGATTAATTGAGGAGAATCCTTTGTTTCTTAAAAATACTTCTTTCTTATAAGATAAATTTCTTCCAACACCCATATAAGGTAATCCTGCTAGCGCATAAGAGAGATATTGTAATGCAGTTTGGAAAGTTTCAAAACGAATTAATTTATTCAATAAGCCTGGCTTCTTTTTATATGCTCCATATCCTAACACTATTTCAATACCATCATTATACCCATCTTGCATTAATTTCATCCAATGTTCGCTGGCAGGCACACAATCTGCATCGGTTAATAACAAGGTTTCATTTTTGGCAGATTTAATTCCAATAGATAAAGGAAATTTCTTCCCACTAATCATTTTGGCTTCCTGCGTTAAAGTAACTGGATTTAAATTTTTGAAAGATTTTTTAAATTCTTCAATTAAGTATTTTGATTCGTCTTCGGAGTTATCATTCACTAATACAATTTCGTGGGTGGTATTGTAATCCTGCACTAATACCCCTGGTAAATTATTGGCAAGATTTTCTGCTTCATCTCTTGCACAGATCACCACTGATATGGGGTGCTCTACATAAAAGTCTTTTTTGGGCTTTTTATAGATCGCTAATCTTAAAAAGAAAAACAAGTAATAAAAGACTTGAATAGCCATAATGGCTATAAAAGCAATAAGTAGATATGGGCTTAGTACGGATAGGCTAATCATGCTGCAAAAGTAAAGTTTTTGACCTTACCTTTGCCATATGGCTGCATTACAATTTGAATTGGTAAAAGAAAGTGAACAGGGATCCTCAAGGGCTGGAACTATAACCACTGATCATGGGACAATACAAACCCCCATCTTCATGCCAGTGGGCACTATTGGGTCTGTAAAAGCAGTGACTCAACAGCAATTAAAGCAAGATATTCAAGCACAGATTATTTTAGGAAATACCTATCATTTGTATTTGAGACCTGGATTAGAGGTTTTAGAATCAGCCG
>JALRFB010000239.1 GCA_023256555.1 Sediminibacterium sp.
ATGATTAGGGTATTGGCAGTACCCAAGTCCATTGCAATTTCTTGAGTAAAAAAGTTAAATAATCCCATTATCGTTAAGCTTTTAATGTTCTATATGAATGATGCAAAATTCACTTAAAATACTTGAACTACAAAGCTTTTTGCAAAAATGGGGAAGAATAATTTTTAGTAAAGTTTATGCAGGGAACTCGTAACCAATATCCTTTCTAAAATACATTCCTTCAAATTGGATTTGAGACAGTGCATTTTTTGCATTTTGAACGGCTTCTTGAAGCTGATTTCCTTTTGCTGTAACGGTTAAAACACGACCTCCTTTTGTAACAATGTCTTCTCCTTGAAATCCAGTGCCAGCCTGAAATACAAGGGAATTTGTAGCTGTATTAGCAGCCTCTATTCCAGTTATTTTAATGTCTTTAGGATAAGATCCAGGATAACCTCCGCTCACTGCCATCACTGTGGCAAATGCACCATCATTAAATTCAATATTTACGTCTTCTAATGTGCCATTGTCTGCGGCAGCCAATAGGCTTACCAAATCGGTTTGTAATCTTGGTAGAATTACCTCTGTTTCTGGGTCACCCAATCTGCAATTGTATTCAATTACATAGGGTTCGCCACCACAGTTCATCAATCCAAAAAACACAAATCCTTTATACAATAAACCTTCTTTTTGAAAGCCATTAATCGTAGGTTGTATGATGTTGCGTTCAACTTTTTCCATAAAAGGAAGGTCCATAAATGGCACCGGGCTAACGCAGCCCATGCCGCCAGTATTTAAGCCAGTATCGCCTTCTCCAATGCGTTTATAATCTTTGGCATGTCCAATTATTTGGTAGTTTTTGCCATCTGTCAAAGCAAAAACACTTACTTCAATACCTTCTAAAAATTGCTCAATCACCACTTTTGAACTTGCTGCTCCAAATTGTTTATTTTGGATCATTTCTTCAAAACTTTGTAAGGCTTCTTGATGGCTAAACGCAATGATAACGCCCTTTCCAGCAGCTAATCCATCAGCTTTTAAAACAATTGGCAAACTGTGTTCACTGATATATTTTTTGCCTTCTTCATAATTGTCTTTAGTAAACTCAGCATAGCTAGCAGTTGGAATTCCCTGTCTTTGCATAAAATGCTTGCTGAAGGCTTTACTTCCTTCCAATTGAGCAGCATTTTTTGAAGGTCCAATTACATTTATATGTGTAGTTGCTTCATTTTGAGCAAAGAAATCATAAATGCCATTTACTAATGGTTCTTCTGGCCCCACCACAATCATATCAACGGCCTTTTCTATTGCAAATTGACTCAATCCTTCAAAATCATTGATATCAATAGCTATATTGGTCCCAATACTTGCCGTTCCAGGATTTCCAGGGGCAATAAACAATTGGTCACAATGATGACTTTGAGCCATTTTCCAAGCCAATGCATGTTCTCTACCTCCAGATCCAATGAGTAAAATATTCATAATATGATGGATTGAGTCACGAAAGTAAAAATTATTAAAGGGATTTTATTAATTTGGGTCAATTAAATAAACGATTTCTATGTCATCAACTACTCAAAAACATCCAAAAGGGTTATATGTATTATTTGCTACTGAAATGTGGGAGCGTTTTAACTATTATGGAATGCGTGCCATTTTGGTTTTGTTTTTAACCAAGGCATTACTTTTTGACAAAGTGTTTGCATCGCAGGTGTATGGTAGTTATACAGGTTTAATTTATTTGACACCATTGTTGGGTGGGTATATTGCAGATAGATATTGGGGTAATAATAAGTCTATTATTGCAGGTGGATTGGTGATGGCCATTGGAGAGTTTGTATTATTTGCTTGCGGTCATTTTTATGATCAAGCAGCCATAGCCACTCCTTTGTTTTATACAGGACTAGGATGCATGATTGCAGGTAATGGTTTTTTCAAACCAAATATCTCCAGTATGGTGGGTCAATTGTATCCCAAGGGCGATAAAAAAATTGACGCAGCCTATACTATTTTTTATATGGGTATTAATACTGGT
>JALRFB010000023.1 GCA_023256555.1 Sediminibacterium sp.
CTTCCTCTTGATTATGTGTAATAGTAGCACCATTAGTATATTGAGTATCTAATTCATATCCTTCAGGATGTGTAATAACAAATTCAGCTTCGCCCCATGCATTCATCCATTGACTAAAGCTATTCGCAACGCATTGAGGAATTGATTTAATATGAGGTGCCCAGGTTAATACCACTTTTGGTCGCTTATTTTGTAATGTACTATGCTGAGTAATAGTCTCCTGAATAGTAATAATATCTGTTAATGATTGTAGTGGATGCAAAGTCGCCGACTCTAAACTCACTACCGGAACTCCAGCATATTGTATAAATTGATTAATTATTTTCTCACTATAATCATCCCCTTTATTCACTAAACCAGGAAAAGTTCTTATACATAAAATGTCAAAATAATTACCCAAAATGGGGGCAGCATCTTTGATATGTTCTACTGTATTACCATTCATTGTAGCACCTTCTGTAAATTCTAATGCCCATCCTTCTTTATCTACATTAAATACAATGGGCTCCATGCCTAAATTTTGCGCAGCTACCTGAGTACTTAATCTTGTTCTTAAACTTGGATTTAAAAAAAGTAACCCAATTCTCTTATTAGCACCTAATTGTTTATCTAAAAAAGGATTAGACTTATAGTTCAAAGCTTTTTGAACCAAAGCATTAATATTTGTTACATCATTGGTACTTATAAACTGTTTCATCTTTCCTTTAACTATTTTTTTGTTGCAAATACGCAATAGCGTCCTGCATTCCTTTTAAAAATAAATCAATATCGCTTTTAGTAATTGCCAAAGAAGGAAGCAATCTAATTACATTAGGTTTCGCTTCTCCGGTAAAAATGTTGAACTCATTTAATAAAACTTTTCTAAGATCTTCTAAACCTTCTTCCATTTCGAAGCCAATCATCAGACCTTTTCCTCTCACCACTTTAACACCTTTTATTGCTTTCAAAGCATTCATTAAATATTCACCCTGTAATTGCGCATTATGTATTAAGTTTTCTTTTTGCATTACTTCAATCACCCCTAATGCTGCAGCGCATGCTAGAGGATTACCACCAAAAGTAGTTCCCAACATGCCAAATTTTGCTTGAATATGAGGAGCAATTAAAATGGCCCCAATAGGGAAGCCATTTCCCATGCCTTTCGCCATAGAGTATATATCAGCGTTCACTCCAGCAAAATCATGTGCAAAGAATTTACCAGATCTGCCATAACCACATTGTACACTATCCGCAATATATACAGCTCCAAATTCGTCACATACTTTTCTAATAGTTTGTAAAAATGCATCACTAGCTTCATGAATTCCCGCTACACCTTGAATACCTTCAACAATAACAGCAGCAATATCTTTTCCGCTAGTTGCAAAACATGCTTCCAATGCTACAATATCATTCAATGGTAAGAAGATAATATTATCTGTCTCATTTACAGGCGCCACAATACTTGGATTGTCAGTTGCAGCAACTGCCAGAGATGTTCTTCCATGAAAAGATTTTTTAAATGCAATGATTTTTTTTCTTCCAGTATGAAAAGAAGCCAATTTTAATGCATTCTCATTGGCTTCAGCACCACTATTACACAAGAATAATTGAAAATCTTTTTTACCACTAATGTCATTAATGGCTTTAGCTAGTTCTTCTTGTATCGGCATGATCACAGAATTAGAATAAAATGCAATCAAATGCAATTGATCTTCTATTCTTTTTACCCAATGAGGGTTTGTATGACCAATACTTATAACAGCATGACCTCCGTACATGTCTAAATATTCCTGTCCTTTATCATCCCAAACCCTAGATCCTAGTGCTTTAGTGATTGCTATTGGGTTTAGAGGATATACATTGAATAGTGACATGATATTAATTTTTTACTGGATACTAAAAATAATTGGCTTTGATTTTTAATCCTGTTGTTTCTTCAAGGTCAAAAATTAGATTCATATTCTGAACCGCTTGACCAACCGCACCTTTTAATAAATTGTCTATTACGGAATGAACAGCAATTTTATTTCCTTGTTGTTCTATATGAATTAAACATTTATTGGTATTCACCACTTGTTTTAAATCTATAGTAGACTTGGAAACAATTGTGAAAGCATGATCAGCATAAAAATGATTGTATAAATCATAAACAGCATCAATGCTTAAATCTGTTGAAATAACTGAAGTCACAAAAATACCTCTCGTAAAATCACCTCTCCAAGGTACAAAGTTCACTACTGCATTGGAATTGCCTTGCAATAGAGAAAGGCTTTGATGAATCTCGTTAATATGTTGATGATTCAATGTTTTATAAGCACCAACATTATTAGCTCTCCAGCTAAAATGACTTGTAGAAGATAAACCCTGACCTGCGCCAGTTGAACCAGTAATGCCTGTAGTGTAAACTTCCTTCAATAAGCCCTTAGCAGCCAAAGGCAACAAACCTAATTGAATAGCTGTTGCAAAACATCCAGGATTGGCGATGGCATTCGCAGATTTAATTTTATCTCTTTGTAATTCAGGTAGTCCATATACAAAATTTCTCTCACCCGTACTAGCCGTATTGGCTAATCTGAAATCTTGAGAAAGGTCAATAATTTTAACACTTGAATTGATCTCATTAGATGCTAAAAACTTTTTAGCGTCTCCATGTCCAACGCATAAAAACAAGACATCTATTGCTTGATTTATTTCACTTGCAAAAACCAAATCAGTATCTCCCAATAAATCGGTATGCACTTTACTCACTAATTCACCTGCATTACTAGTGCTATGTACAAAACTAATATTTGCATTAGGATGGCGTAATAATACACGTAGTAATTCACCACCTGTATAACCAGCACCACCAACTATTCCAATATTAATTTTTTGCATTTGAATTAGATTTAAAGTTATTTCTTGTTGGAGGCTTTTACATGATGATAAATGCCTGTTTGATTACCAAATATTTTGGTAAATCCTCTTACATCAGCACCTGTCCATCCCGTATTCATCTCACCATACTTGCCAAATTTAGCACTCATTAAATCATTCTCAGATTCAATGCCAATAATTTGAAAACGATATGGATTCAATTGAATAAAAACATCTCCAGTAACCTGCTCTTGCGAACTTATTAAGTATGCTTCAATATCTCTCATCACTGGATCTAATATTTGACCCTCGTGTAACCAGTTACCATAAAAAGAAGCTAATTGATCTTTCCAAGACAATTGCCATTTAGTTAAGACATGCTTCTCTAAAGCATGATGTGCTTTTAAAATCACCATTGGTGCTGCAGCTTCAAAACCTACACGTCCTTTAATACCGATAATGGTATCACCCACGTGAATATCTCTGCCAATACCATACGCACCAGCTATAGATTGAATATACTGAATGGCTTCTGTGGGATGAGCAAATGTTTGTCCATTTACTTTTTTGATTTCTCCTTTTTCAAAGTGTATCACCATTTCTTCAGATGCACCTTCTTTGGTCATAGGTGTTGGCCATGCAGATTCAGGTAACATACCTTTTGAATTCAAAGTCTCTTTACCTCCCACACTTGTTCCCCATAAACCCTTGTTAATTGAATAGGCTGCTTTTTCAAAATTCATATTCACACCCTTACCCTTCAAATATTCAATCTCTGCTTCTCTACTTAATTGTAAATCTCTGATTGGAGTTAAGATTTCAATTCCAGGAATCATAATCTGGAAAATCATATCAAAACGTACTTGATCATTACCAGCTCCAGTACTACCATGTGCAACTAATTTTGCACCTACTTTTTTTACATGCTCTGCAATATGTAATGCTTGGCTTAAACGCTCAGCACTAACACTCAATGGATAAGTATTATTTTTTAACACATTGCCGTAAACCAAATATTTAATAATGCTATCATAGTAGCCTTTCACTGCATTCACTGTAGTATGTGATTTCACACCCAATGCATAAGCGTGTGCTTCCACTTTTTTCAATTCTTCTTCTGTAAAGCCGCCAGTATTTACAATAACACTATGCACTTCCAATCCTTTATCTTCTGTTAAGTATTTTACACAAAATGTGGTATCTAATCCACCACTAAATCCTAATACAACTTTCTCCATAATATTATTTTTTACTAAACCAATTCAAAATATTAAAACCTTTTTTCTTAGATGCTTGTCTGGCATCAGCTTGCGCTTTATCCAAAATTTCATTCGGATCAAATAACATCGCAGTACACATGCAATTTTTTCTATCCTTACTCATTAAAATTTCATAATTCACACAGCTTTTACAACCAGCCCAAAATTCTTCATCGTCGGTTAATTCACTATAAGTAACTGGCTCATAACCTAATTCACTATTAATTTTCATTACAGCCAATCCAGTGGTTAATCCAAATATTTTAGACTGGGGATACTTCTCTCTTGACAATTGAAAAATGGTTTGTTTGATTTTTTTTGCAATACCACTTTTTCTAAATGGAGGAGATACAATTAAACCACTGTTTGCTACAAACTGCCCGTGTTGCCAGGCTTCAATATAACAAAAGCCAACCCAGGCTCCATCTTCAGTATGTGCAATAACAGATTTCCCTTCTTCAATTTTCTTAGCTACATATTCAGGACTACGTTTAGCAATACCTGTACCTCTTGCTTTTGCAGAAGATTCCATTTCATCGGTAATATCCTTAGCATAAGAAACGTCGCCACTATGGGCTACACGAACTATTATTTTCTGTTCCAATAATCAATAAAATTTAAAAAAATGACACTTCTGGCGTTGAATGCAATTTCCGGGGATTTTTCCACTGATAGGGGCAATTGCCAACTGCTCGTCCTATCAGAATCCACGTCGCGGTGACTGTGGCAACCTGATGGGGTTGTTCAAAACAGGAACAGCTGCTATAAAAGCAGTAGTCAATAAGGTATATAAGTTTTCCTGTTTCATTGTTTAATCCTGTAAAAGAATTGAGTTGTAAAAGTATAAAATAAAATAGACAAATAGGTCATTATCGCTAATAAATAGCCCAAAATGTGAATGACTGTTAGTATTTACTCTTCGAAACTAGTTGTAATTTTGCCTAAATAACTCTTGAATTATGAAAAATCTATTCAAATTAAGTATAGCTGTTGCTGGTTTATTTAGCATGACAGCATGTGCAAGCAACCAACAAGAAAAAGCAACTACTACTGATACAGCAATGACAATGCAACAAGATACTACCGCTGCACCAGCATTTACAGCAGCAATGGTGGATAACAAAAAAGATCCTACTTGTGGTATGCCAGTGACAGCAGGTATTAGTGATACTGCACATTACGAAAACAAAGTGTTAGGATTTTGTTCTACTGAATGCAAGAATGAATTCTTAAAGAATCCGAAAGCAAATATTGCTGCAGCTGAGTTAAAATAATTACGAAAATAGATAGTTGATATCTTCTTTGGTTAAAGACTTTACAAATCCTTCTTCATCGGAAATTAATTCTTTTGCCAAAGATCTTTTTCTATCCTGAAGTTTAAGGATTTTATCTTCCACCGTGTCATTACAAATCATTCGGTAAGCAAAAATATTTTTTGTCTGACCAATACGGTGCGTTCTATCAATTGCTTGTTGTTCAACAGCTGGATTCCACCAAGGATCAACAATATATACATAATCTGCAGCGGTCAAGTTTAAACCCACACCACCTGCTTTTAAAGAAATCAAGAACACCCTACATTTTGGATCGTTTTGAAAACGATCAATGGCTCTTTCTCTTTCTTGAATAGTGCTTGAACCATCAAAATATTCAAAATCAATTCCTAATTTAATTAGCTCTTCTTTGATCAATCCTAACATGCCCAAGAACTGAGAGAAAACTAATGCTTTATGATCACCAATATTTTCTACAATCTCACGTGTCAATTCAGTTAATTTAACTGATTCATTAGGATAAGTTTCATCTTTAATAATGGCTGGGCTGTCACAAATCTGACGTAATTTCATCAAGCCTTGCAAAATGGATAATTGAGATTTTTGTAAGCCCTTCTCTTCTACCATTCCTAAAAGCTTATCTCTATAATCGTTTCTATAGGCTTCGTAAATTTTTCTTTGAGCCGCACCCATCTCACAATACAGAACCATTTCTTGCTTTTCAGGTAAATCCTTTGCCACCTGCTCTTTGGTACGTCTTAAGATAAAAGGGAATACAAATTTTCTCAAATGTTCTTTCTGTTCTTGCTCATCGAATTTATCAATAGGCATAGAGAAATTATGCTTAAAGAATTCTACAGATCCCAACATGCCAGGATTCAAGAAATTCATCTGAGCATAGATATCAAATGTATTATTCTGTAATGGTGTACCACTCAAACATAATCTATTGGTAGCTTTTAATAAAGAAGCAGCTTTGGTTACTTTACTGGTTGGATTCTTAATGGCTTGACTTTCATCTAATATCACATAATCAAATTCCATTTCGGCAAACATCTTAATATCACTTCTTAAAGTACCATAAGTTGTGATAATCACTTCAACTTCTTTATTGACCAATTGAGTTTTATTTCTACTGCCTCCGTGATGAATTTGGAAACTTAAAGAAGGTGTAAATTTCTTCAATTCATTTTGCCAGTTAAACATCAAACTGGTTGGACAAACCACCATTGCAAACAAAGAACCATTCTTTTCTTTTAAATGTTGTAAAAAAGACAATGTTTGAATGGTCTTACCCAATCCCATATCATCTGCAAGAATACCTCCCCATTGTACATCATGTAAATAATTCAACCATTGGAATCCACTTACCTGATAAGGTCTTAATGTATCAATTAAATGTGCTGGAGGATCAATAGAGGCAATAGTATATTTCTCTCTAATATTTTCGTATTTACCCTCTAATTGGAAAATTAATTCTGTTTCATCCCTTTGTTGATATAATTCGTCTATTACAGAAAAATGATATTTGCTTAATTTCAAATTATCTGCCTTTCCTTCTCCTACTTTAAACAACAAAGAATATTTCTGTATCCATTCTTCTGGCAAAACACCTAAACTTCCATCTTTTAAAGGAATATATTGTTGCTTATTGTTCAACATGTTTTTGATGTCTTGTACAGAAACCTTTTGATCTCCAAAAGAAATTTCCACTTTAGCATCAAACCAATCAGTATTGCTGCTGATATATAATCTAGTAGCAGGCTTGGCTGTATTAAATTTGTATTGCTTTAAAGATTCTGTTCCAAATAATGGAATCTGTCTTTCTCTTAATGTATCAATAAATAAGAAAAACCAATTATTCTTTAATACTTCGGAACCCTTCAATGCTAATACATTCCCTTCATTAGGTCTTATAAAACCAGAATGCAATTGTTCTATCACCAACATTAATTGCCTTTCTGCTGCAAAATTTCTTTCAAGTATAATTATCTTATCTCCTTCTTGCTGAATAACACTCGCATTATCTTCTTTAGTTACAATTATATTCTGATAAACAAATAATGGCTCGAAGAATAAGAAATCATTACTCTCTCTTAAAAATATTTGTAAACTTGGCTCAATACCTTTAAGCTTCTCTTGAACAACATTATCGAATTCTACAACATATTGTTTTGCCAATGGTAATAATGTTGTTTGTAAATAAGCCGACCAATCTTCAAAAGCGACTTCCTGATAACCATTAGGTAAAAAACGTTCTACCCACATTAAATCTTCTCTGGTTTTCCAATGATACCATTCGTGATGATATTGGAAAACATAATGTGAAATGGATTGATTGTCTTCGATGCCCATTTTCCCTGCACTCAAATTTACCTGTGCATATACCATGTATTTATCTTCCAATTGCTCTACTTTAAATGAAGGTTGAATTGGTTGATACACTAAATCTGCTTTTTGCAGATTAGCAGTAGTAAATGGTTTATTATTAGGAATGAAAAAACTAAAAGGATGTTCAGATAAATCTCTCCATACTTTTTCAATTTTAGGATGCAAATATTCTTGCATTAATTCTTTGGTTTCTTCAGGCAAACTTGCTTCATCTGCATGTAAGATGGTATCCCAAAAACCCTGAAATGGTGAATTCTTATTTAAAAATTTTGCCATCTCAGCAGGTTGTAATTTTCTAACTAATTGTAAGAGGATTTTATCTTCTTCGTTAATTAAATTAGGTGTTACCAATTTTGCTAAATCAACTTTCTCTACTTTCCCAATAAAAGAAGTGCCTTCCTCATTCACTTCACCTTTTATTATATTGAAATTGATATATGGATAACTGGTAGTGTCTTCTTGTATCACCAAACCGAATCGATGAGTAATCTTATCTTCTTTGGGCTCTTGAATATCAATATTTGAAATAGGTAATGACTTACTAAATCCAGGGCGCTTTGTAGCACTATCATTATTCATTCTTTGAATTGAATTATCCAACACCTTCAAGAATGGTTTCCCATCTTGATAGGTAAATTCAAACTTATTCTCTAAATTATCTTTTAAGGAATAACCATACAAAGCCAATAATTTATTCTTTTCTCTATCCCAGTTTCTTATAGAATCAAAATAGTCTGCGCCTTTCAATTGAAACAATAATAATAAAAGCATTGTTTTGTGCAAACAAAGCGGATAGGCAGCCTCAGAAAGGCAATCACAAGATGTATCAAAAAACCTTTCTTCATTTTTTTGAATAATGATATGATGTGTCTTTCCATTATAATCGACTTCCGCTTCTACTCTTTCATTCTCACTCAAAATTATATGTGGCCTAATAGTCTTTAAAGTGCTCTCCGCTTTTTCAAAAGTTTCCTTTGAACAAAGCATCTTAATCATCTTAAGATCTAAATTTTTTGTTCTTAGTAAAGTATGGGTTGTTTTATAAGCTTCAGATTGATACTCGAGCATGTTTTTATCCATTAAATCTTGGATAAAAAACAAAGCAGCTGCTTTATGTCTACAAACTTCTGATAAATTGTATGGGCAACCGCATCTTAATGATAAAGTAGCTGGATTCTTAAAGTTCTCAATAGTCACTTTGTAAAAAGTACTATAGCCATCATCCTTAACACGGCAATTGATGGAGGCCAATAATGGATCAAACTTCACCAACTCGATATTTTTCAAGGCAAAAATTCGCTTGCCTCTTCTAATCACTTCTTCGGTGCCGTAACTGTAGATATGTTTAACTAAATAGGGTAATGCCATAATAAATACAAATTACCCTTCAAAAAGGGCAATTTGCAAATGTACAACATTGTGGGCTATTTTAAATCAATCAATGCCCCATTCTTGAAAATGGGTAAAGAAGGGGCCACATCCATAGAAACACAATATTGCATGTCTTCTTCTAGGCCATATGCCGCCAAACGATGCCAATGTGTTAAAGTTTTAATATAATTAGGCATATCATTTTTATGCATATTATATAATTGATTGGCCATAAAACTACTATCGCAATGAATGGTAAACTGATCTTTGATTGCTTCAATGACTGCACCAGCAAATAAAGTATCTTCTATATTAAATCTATTTTTCCAACCAGAACAACCTAAAATAACATTGGCATTTTGTTCTTTTAAAAAATTAACCACTTTTGTCAGATTAGGAAATGAGCCTGTT
>JALRFB010000240.1 GCA_023256555.1 Sediminibacterium sp.
ATTTATCAAAGCCAATCAAAGCGTTAAAGATGGTGCATTAGGACGTGTTTTATGGGCTAAATCTAGAGAAACACACCCTGGCCCTCATAGTGAGTGGTTTTGGGATATTAATCAAGCTGGAGGAGGTTGTATTTTAGATTTAGGATGCCATTGTGTAGAGATTTCTAGATCTTATATTGGAAAAGATATCAAGCCTGTAGAAGTGATGTGCTGGGCAGATACACAAGTAAAACCTATTGATGCTGAAGACCATGCTATTGGTTTAGTGAAATATGAAAATGGTGCTATTGGTCAATTTGAAGTAAGTTGGACTTTTAGAGGAGGCTTGGATTTAAGAGATGAAGTAATGGGAACTGAAGGCACTATTTGGATCAATAGTTTCTTAAGAACTGGATTTGAAATGTTTACTACTGGAAAAGGTGGTGATTATATTGCTGAGAAAGCAGAAAGTGACAGAGGATGGTTATTCCCTGTTGGAGATGAATTAAATGAATTGGGTTATAACCATATGTTTATGGATATGTTCAATGCTATGGAAAAAGGCGTTGCTCCAAAAGAAACATTTTATGATGGTTATGTAGTCAACTGTGTTTTAGATGCAGCTTATAGATCTGCTAAGTCTAAATTATGGGAACCTGTTAAATTAGATATTTGGAGAGGACAAGAAGGATTAACTAAAGAAAGTCATTTAGTAGAATATGATAAAGACCATTATTTAGTGAAAGAGGAAATGACCCACTATGGTGCAAAAAAATTGATCTTAAAACATAAGACTACAGGAAAAATTACCGAACAGATCATCAATTAATAATGGCGAAAAAGCTAACTATTCATCCTGCGTTAAAGCAGTTATTAGAAAAAGGAGATAAACAATTTCAATCTGGCTTATCGGTTGACTGTGTCATTTTTGGTTTTCACGAAAATGTATTAAAGATTCTTGCCTTAGATGTTAAATATATTAATAAGTGGGCTTTGCCTGGTGGATTTATTAAAATCAATGAGCCAGTAGAGCAAGCCGCTGCAAGAGTTTTACAAGAAAGAACTGGTGTAAATAATATTTTCTTGCAACAATTTGAAGTGTTTAGTAACCCTACTCGTTCAGATGCTTCTGTTCATCAATCCAGGTATAAAGAATTTGGCATTAAGATTCCAAAAGATAATTGGCTAATGCAAAGATTCATTACCATTGGATATTTTGCTTTAATAGATTTTACTGAAGTGAAAACAACAGAGAGTAAAATGGACGCTGAATATTGCGAGTGGATTGATATCAGCAAATTAGACAATATGATGATGGATCATCAGGCTATAGTTTTAAAAGCATTAGAAACATTAAGAACACAATTGGCATATACTCCCATTGGAAAGAATTTACTACCCAAGAAATTCACTATGCCTGAATTACAAAAATTATACGAGACCATTTTAGATAAAAAATTAGATCGTAGAAATTTTCAAAGAAGAATGCTAGGATTTGGCATCTTAAACAAATTAAATGAAACAAGAAAGGGCGGCGCACACAAAGCCCCCTTTCTATACACTTTTAACGATAAAAAATATCAAAGGGCATTGAAAGAGGGCTTGTATGGTTCTTGGTAAATTAATTTTTAATTTAATTTACCTGAACCATACCTCTAATTATTTTTCAAATAAATTTCATAGAAATTTATTTGGGGTGGTTCTTGGTAAAAATTACTTCACCCAATTTATTTTTTGAGTTTGTACATCTTTAGAATTTGATCCTACCATGATTTGAAAATCTCCTGATTCCCAATCTAATTTCAAATCACCATTGTAGAATTTTAATAATTCAGGAGTAATCTCAAAGCTTACATTCTTTGTTTCACCTGGAGCTAATTCAATTTTATTGAAACCTTTTAATTCTTGTACTGGCCTAGTAATACTTCCCACCTCATCTCTGATATACAATTGCACCACTTCTTTGCCTGCATACTTACCTGTATTTTTTACTGGTATAGTCACCGTTAATTTTTGATTGCCTTTCAATT
>JALRFB010000241.1 GCA_023256555.1 Sediminibacterium sp.
CCACATCCTTTGGTGCCGGTGGGTAAAACCCCTGAAGAAAATGAAGTGGTGAAAACTGGAGGTGTTGTGCCAAAATTAGTGGATGGTGCAAAAGCACATTGGGATTTAATTAAGCAATATAATTTAGTAGATTTTGAAACTGGGGCTAAAATCACTGGTAGCGGTTTCCCATTATATATTGGCAAAGGTGCAAGATTTCAAAGAGCATTGGTTCAATATTTTTTAGATTTTAATACGGCAGCAGGATATACAGAATACCTGCCTCCATTTATGGTGAATGCAGCTTCTGCTTTTGCAACTGGACAATTGCCAGATAAAGAAGGTCAAATGTATCATGCTACTGAAGATGATTTTTATTTGATACCCACTGCAGAAGTACCTGTTACCAATGTATTTCGTGATACAATTTTAAAAGAAACGGATTTGCCAGTAATGATGACTGCATACTCTCCATGTTTTAGAAGAGAAGCAGGAAGTTTTGGTAAAGAAGTTCGAGGTTTGAATAGAGTGCATCAATTTGAGAAAGTGGAAATTATTCAAATTGTACACCCAGAAAAAAGTGAAATAGTCTTAGATGAAATGGTGGCACACGTAGAAAAATTATTAATTAGTCTTGGATTGCCTTACCGAATTTTAAGATTATGTGGTGGCGATATGGGATTTGCTTCTGCTATCACTTATGATTTTGAAGTATACAGTGCAGCTCAAGAAAAATGGTTGGAAGTAAGTAGTGTGTCTAATTTCATGAACTACCAAACTTATAGGATGAAGTGTAGATTTAAAGATGCCAATGGTAAAATTCATTTTACGCATTCTTTAAACGGAAGTTCATTAGCCTTGCCAAGAATTTTTGCAGCCATTGTAGAGAATTATCAAACTGCTAATGGTATTGCATTGCCAGATGTATTGAAGCCTTATTTTGGAGCGCAAGAATTAGTTTAAAGATCACTTAGTTTAATGCCTATTGCAATGGGCGTTAAATTTAATATGGTTTCTTGCTTATCAAATAAGTTGGTATGGCTATATGAGCCGTATAAAGTGAAATTACCAAAGCCTAATTCAGCAATTGAAGCCACTCTCCAATTATTTAAATTAAAAGTGCCATTGTATTTTTCTTTACCTCTCTCTGCGCTAATTTGCTTGTTTCTTGCTTTTAATAAATAGCCCGCAGACATGCCAATACTTGCATGTAAAGGCTTAGATGCACCGGGGCTTAAATTAAAATTGATCTTAACTGGAATGGTTAAATAGTTGACGAATAATTTATTCTTACTAAAATTAACATTATCGTATTTTATTTTGCCAGCAACATCTTCTCTAAAACTTATATTTTTTTCAAATCTAAAATTAAACATCTCCAATCCAACACCATATTGCAAGCTGGCGAAGTTCTTAATTAATTTTACTCTTTGTTGAACAAACCATAGATTCACATTGCTCGATTTCAAATGGTTTAAAGACAGACTATTGGCATCCATATATGGAAGAGCATTCCCAGTGGGAGGATATATACTATTTGGTATGGCCGTATATAATAGAACAGGAGAGTTGTCGATATAATTAGCAAATCCAAAATCCCAATCAAAATAACTTGTTCTATTATCTATATTATTAAACTTTCTTATTTTGGGGTAACTAATATTGACCACTTTATTTTTTGTTGTAAAAGTATTTTCAGTAATACTGTCTTTTACAGGTTTCACAATAACTAAATTGCCCACTCTAATAGTATCTTGAGCGCTTCCTATTGTAAAAATGAGTAGTAGACTGATTAAAGGAAAATACTTTTTCATAAGCTAAATTAGTTTGCTTTTATTTTTTTAAAATTTCCCAAAACGAATACCTAATGCAAATGGATAATTAAATTGCTTTGATAATTTACTATCGTATAAATTGGTTAAACTAACTGATGTATATAGTTTTATATTACCAATGCCTAACTCAC
>JALRFB010000242.1 GCA_023256555.1 Sediminibacterium sp.
CTATATTTAATATCTCTGCAATACATGCTTGCATCGCAGCCACATGTGGTTTAATCTTAGGCGCTTCTAAACATAATGAGCTATCTATATTCACAATCTGATAACCTTTATTTGTAATTAAGTCGTAAGTGCGCTTTAATAAAATTTTACTATCAATATTTTTGAATGCATTATCTGTATCTGGAAAATGTGTTCCTATATCTCCTAAACTTAAAGCTCCTAATAATGCATCGCAAATAGCATGTAATAATACATCTGCATCACTATGACCCAATGCACCTTTAGTATGAGGGATTTTAATTCCACCAATCCAAAGGTCTCTACCTTCTACTAATTGATGAAAATCTATACCAGATCCAATTCTTAATTTCATTAATTCTTGTTGAAAAGGTTTTTAAACCAATCTAATGAACCACCACTAGTTGTTGGTTTATTATTGTTGTCCATTCCAAATGCAGATATTGCACATCTAAATCCAATCGTGTTGGATGATTTATCTTGATCTAAGAATCTTCTTGTACCAGGGTTTAACCAATACAATCCATCCTTCCAACTACCACCTTTATATACTCTTGATTTATTAGAGATTAATGTATTGACGCCAGTTTGATAAATAGCAATAGTCGAATCATCTCCGTCTGCTACCGCGTTACCACGATAAGGATTAAAATCATCCATATCCACTGTACTCATTGGTCTATACAAATCCAATACCCATTCATTCACGTTTCCTCTGATATTATAAATGTTTAATGGACTCTGGTTAAAGCTATTTACTTTGCTCGGCAATGCAGCGCCATCATTGGCTCTTCCAGCCATACCCATATAGTCACCCGTACCGTTTTTAAAATTTGCTTTGTACATTCCTGTTACACCTTTGTCTTTACCTTTTCCATTTCCATTATATCTTAAATTCTCATTACCTGTTGATGCCCAAGGATAAGGAGCTGCCAATGGATCGACGATACCTTTGTCTGCTGAATGTGGTCCTGTTTTTGCGGCATTATTAGTAGAGCCAGATTTTTGTAAACTTAATTTAGCAGCATATTCCCATTCTGCTTCAGTAGGTAATCTAAAATCTGGAATTAAAACATATTCGCTAAGATTCTTGTTCAACTTCTTATTATTCTTTCTAGCAGAATCCGCTCTTTCATAATCTATTTCAGATTTTCCTAAATAGGGGTTCTTTGCATCAATTAAACCATTTGCTTTTAAAGCAGTTTCGTTGGCTCTATCAGTTCTCCATCTACAATAAGCATTTGCTTGCTCCCAGGTAACGCCTATTACAGGATAGTCGTTGAAAGCAGGGTATCTAAAATATCCTTCTATCATTGGTTCATTATAAGCCAAATCTGATTTCCAAACCAAAGTGTCAGGAAGTGCTGCTTTATAAATCGAATCTTTGCCTAATGGTTTATACACTTGTCTTAACCAATTGGTGTAATCTCTGTACTTTTTATTACTTACTTCATATTGATCAATTCTAAATGCACTCACTGTTACTCTTCTTAAATTGTTGTTCCAATCTCCCATTACACTTTCTTCGTCCATTCCCATCGCAAAAGTGCCTCCTCTTACCAATACAGTACCTTCATAAGGATCTTTTTGAGCAGCTGCAATTCTTTGTTGGTTGAAATTAGATGAAGATTCTATTGAAACAATGGCAGGTCCAATGATTAAAAAGGCGAAAAACAGTAAAATACTATTTATAAAATTCATAGTAGTAGATTATTCAGATAGGTTTAAAATACCCTGCGAATATAGCAATTCTTATGTTAGTAAAACCCTAATTTTAGGGCATGAGATGGCACATTTTGTACTTTTTAATCCTGATCCTTACAAATGCCAATATTGCGGCCTCCCAAACAGCTGATTTCAGTAAGGGGAAATGGGCAAAATTGACTACCAGCAAGCAAGCTATTTATCAAGTATCA
>JALRFB010000243.1 GCA_023256555.1 Sediminibacterium sp.
CTTAATTGAAATATGGTTTTTTCAATTGGACGGTTTTGCGATTTTGTCCAATTGTTCAAAATATTGTCAATGCATTGCATCCCAACATTAGGACTTCCGTCATACATATCTATGATAGCAATCTTTATGGGGGCAGTTTGCATTATAGATAGCTTAGATTTGTTTTTGGAGATAAATTCAATAAGGTCTCGTACATTAATTGAATAGTATCAGCGATATCTTTTTTATGAATCATTTCTACTGTTGTGTGCATATATCTTAAAGGAATAGAAATTAAAACAGAAGGACATCCGTCATTGGCATATGCAAAACTGTCTGTATCTGTTCCAGTACTTCTACTAAGTGTTCTAAATTGCACTGGAATCTTTTTTGCTGTTGCTGTATCTTCTACAATCTTTAATAATTTATTATGAATTGCAGGTGCATAAGCTAAAGATGGACCATTTCCGCATTTGATATCGCCTTCGATCGCTTTATTGATCATTGGGGTATGTGTATCATGTGTCACATCTGTTACAATAGCAATATTGGGTTTAATTCTTCTAGCAATCATCTCAGCGCCTCTTAACCCAATTTCTTCTTGTACCGCATTCACGATATATAAACCAAATGGTAATTTCTTTTTATTTTCTTTTAATAATCTTGCTACTTCGGCAATCATGAATCCACCGATTCTATTATCAAAAGCTCGGCCTATTATAAAATCGTGTGCTAGTTCATCAAAGCCTTCTTCGTAAGTCACCACCGCTCCAATATGAATTCCCAAAGCTTCTACCTCTTTTTTTGTTCTAGCACCACAATCTAAAGTTAAATTATCCACCTTGGGCTGTGGTTCTTTTTGTTCTGGATTACTTAATCTAGTATGTATTGCTGGCCATCCAAATACTGCTTTAACTGGCCCTTTTTTACCATGTATCCAAACACGCATGCTTGGAGCAATTTGATGATCTACTCCACCATTTCTTTTTAAATAGATTAATCCCTGATCACTAATATAATTTACAAACCAGCTAATTTCATCAGCATGTGCTTCTATCACTACTTTAAATGGGGCATCTGGATTGATCACACCAACAGCAGTTCCATAAGGATCAGTAAAACTTGTATCAACATATTGTTTAACATAGTTTAACCATATTTTTTGACCACTTGTTTCAAAACCCACTGGAGAGGGGTTATTGATATAAGCTTTTAGAAATTCATAAGCTTTGGGTTGAATGACTGTTTTCTTTGTTGATTTAGTAGTAGATGCTTTTGCCATAATAGTTTCTTTGATTTTATCTATTGCAAGATAATACATATTGCTATTAATTATAGGGAGATAAATACTTACTTTTGTACATTCTATGCCTATATTAGAGCCACCTTTTAATATCCATGATTTATGGAGTTTGCCACCAGAAGATTTCTTGGGCAAAAGCAAGCAATTGAGTGAATGGCAGGCTCAAATGAATCCAGTTTATAGTGAATGGATTAAGTTAGCTAATTTGAAGGATATCCCTTTTTTACCTATTTCTTTTTTCAAAACACATGATGTTTTTGTTGGAGAAAAGCCAATGGTTCATTTTGAAAGTAGTGGGACTACTGCTGATGTAGTAAGCAAGCATTGGGTAAGTGATTTGTTCATTTATGAGCAGAGCTTCAATCGCTGCTTCAATCTATTTTATGGGGACCCTTCTGAGTATTGTATTATTGGATTACTGCCTTCTTATTTAGAAAGGTCTCATTCTAGTTTGGTGTATATGGTGGATCATTTAATCAAACAATCTAATCATAAATTGAGCGGATTTTATTTAAATGAGTTTGAAAAATTAGATAGTGTTTTAAAAGAGGTAGAATCAAAAAATCAAAAGACCATTTTGATTGGAGTAAGTTTTGCTTTAATGGATTTTGCTGATGCTTTTCCACAAC
>JALRFB010000244.1 GCA_023256555.1 Sediminibacterium sp.
AACAAGAGTGCATACAAATATAGAAGGGGATACTTACTTCCCTGAGTTGGGAGCGGGTTGGGTAAAAGAATCTTCTGAGCCACAATTAGCCGATGAGAAACATGCTTTTAATTTTGACTTTGAAATTTGGCAAAGAAAATAAAAGCCATGTATCCAGCCCTTACTTTGATTAAGAAATATGTACAGTATTATTTTACAGCTTCAAATGGAAAAGGGCATGGAGTGCATTCCCCTTTTGTATATCAGTTTATTCAAGAAGTTTTATTGGATAAAAAATATCCTGATTCATCTAATTTAATTGAAGCGAAGAGAAAAGCATTACTTTCCAATAAATCAGTGATTGATGTTTGGGATAGAGGAGCAGGTTCTAGACAATCCAAACAAAACCAAAGAAAGATTCAAGATATTGCTGCTTCTGCATTGAAGCCCAAAAAGTATGCGCATTTGTTAGCGCGTATTGTGGCTTATTTTAAACCAAGCAATGTGATTGAAATGGGCACTTCTTTGGGGATCACCACTTGTTATTTAGCAAAATCTGCTAATGGACAACAAGTCTTTACTATGGAAGGCGCGCCTGTTGTAGCTGAGTGGGCAAAGCAAACCATCAGCGATTTACAAATTGAAAACGTTCAAATTATTGAAGGCGATTTTAATCAGACCCTGCCTGCAGTTTTAGAAAAAATAGATCGAGTGGGTTTGGCTTATATAGATGGCAATCATCAGTATATTCCAACGATGCAATATTTTAGAGATCTTTTGAAAAAATCGGATGAAAATAGTTTTTTCATTTTTGATGATATTCATTGGAGTGAAGAAATGGAAAAAGCATGGGATGAAATTAAGCAGGATCCTGCTGTTACTTTAACGATAGATTTATTTTATATAGGCTTAGTGTTTTTTAGAAAAGAAAACAAAGAGCCCATGCATTATACCATTCGATATTAACAAGTGCTACCAGAAAAATTCATACAATCATTAGAAGGGCTTCCTGGATTTGACAAAGAATCCTTTATTGCAGTGCATGAAACTGCCGAACAAATAAGTTCTGTGAGGTTGAATGCGTATAAGGCTTTTGATTTGACTGCCCACCCTTTTCTAAATAATACTACTCCAGTGCCTTGGTGTAACAACGCTATGTATTTAGAAGAGCGTCCACTCTTTGTGAAAGATCCTTTATGGCATGCAGGTGCTTATTATGTGCAAGAAGCGAGTAGTATGTTTTTGCATTTTATCTTATCTCAAATTATTCCTAATCCATCTGAAGAATTGGTCTTAGATCTTTGTGCGGCTCCCGGAGGTAAGTCTACTTTATTAGCGAATTATTTTAAGAATGGATTGTTGGTGGCCAATGAAACCATTAAAAATCGAAATCACATATTAGTAGAGAATATCACTAAATGGGGTGCAGATCATGTAGTAGTGACACAAAACGATCCAGCTCATTTTAAATCCTTACCACAGTTTTTCGATCTTGTTTTGATTGATGCACCATGTAGTGGAAGTGGTTTATTCAGAAAAGATCCCAAAGCTATTGAAGAGTGGAGTTTGGATCATGTACAACATTGTAGTACCAGACAATCCAGAATTATTGATGATAGTTGGGGATCTATAAAAGAAGGAGGATATTTAATTTATGCCACTTGTTCTTATTCTGCAGCAGAGGATGAACAAATTATGGATTATATTGCTTCGATAGATGGAATGAAAAATATTTCTTTAACCATCCCTTCCGAATTTAATATTGTTGAAACAGAAAGTGATGTTCATAAAGCGAAGGGTTATCGTGCTTATCCTAATCTTATAAAAGGGGAAGGTTTTTTTATTACAGTGTTTCAAAAACAAATATCCAATGGTAGTTATACAATAGGGAAAGATCATGGATTAG
>JALRFB010000245.1 GCA_023256555.1 Sediminibacterium sp.
AATCGTTTAATTGCCTCTCCTGAGTCGGTATGAGTTCTCAATGGTCACTATTTACTTGAATTTGTTCTCAATTTCTACTTCCTACTTGCTTTCTTCAAAATCTTCCTCTTCAATTACCGAAAGTAGCCTTTTCTCTCGAGGAGTCTTTCTGTGAACGAGCTTCGGTTTTCTTGGAGACGCTTTATTGGAAGATGCTAAAGCTACTTGTATTATCACTTGTGATGGCGCATTCAGAGGTGCTAAAGATATTCCATTAAAAGGAGTGATTGATGATGCATTGATTGGAAATAAAACAGTGAATAAAGTAATAGTTTGTACAAGAACCAGAACTGCGGTTTCTATGTTAAAAGGTAGAGACGTTTGGTGGGAAGATGAAATTAAAAAAGTAGAATCACAAGATATTACGAATGTTGCTGCAACAATTATGGATGCAGAAGATCCATTATTTATATTATATACTTCAGGATCAACCGGCAAACCAAAAGGTGTGGTGCATAGTGTAGCAGGATACATGGTGTATACCAATTATACTTTTGTCAACACTTTTAATTATCAACCAGCAGATATTTTCTTTTGTACTGCAGACATTGGTTGGATTACTGGACATAGTTATATTGTATACGCACCTTTAAGTGCTGGAGGAACCAGTTTAATGTTTGAAGGCATACCTACTTTTCCAGATGCAGGAAGATTCTGGGATATAATAGATAAATACAAAGTAAATATTTTATATACCGCTCCTACCGCCATAAGATCATTGATGGGATTTGGTTTGGGTCCAGTAAAAGACCATGATTTAAGTAGCTTAAAAGTATTGGGCACAGTTGGTGAACCTATTAATGAAGAAGCATGGCATTGGTACAACGAGAATATTGGCAAGAAAAAATGTCCTATTGTAGATACTTGGTGGCAAACAGAAACTGGAGGTATTTTAATTTCTAATATGGCCGGTATCACAGAAGGAAAACCAGGTTGGGCAACATACCCAATGCCAGGTATCAAAGCAATATTGGTAGATGATAAAGGAGAGGAAGTTGTTGAAAAAGATGAAGAAGGAATTATTCGTGGCAACTTATGCATCACACAACCATGGCCTTCTATTTTAAGAACTACTTATGGTGATCATGAAAGATGCAGAACCAATTATTTTGCTACTTATGATAATTTATACTTCACTGGAGATGGTGCATTAAAAAATGAATTAGGTCAATTTAGAATCACTGGAAGAGTCGATGATGTACTAAATGTAAGTGGCCACAGAATTGGTACAGCTGAAGTAGAGAATGCTATTAATATGCATGCAGGCGTGGTAGAAAGTGCAGTAGTGGGTTATCCCCATGATGTTAAAGGACAAGGTATTTATGCGTATGTAATTTATACAGGCTCACATGGCCAAGATACACATGGCACAGCAGACCAAATCAGAAAAGACTTATTACAAACAGTTACAAGAATCATTGGACCAATTGCCAAGCCAGATAAAATTCAATTTGTTTCTGGCTTGCCTAAAACAAGATCAGGTAAAATTATGCGACGCATACTACGCAAAGTAGCTGAAGGAGAATTAAAAAATCTCGGTGATACTTCTACCCTGCTAGATCCCGCAGTGGTTGATGAAATTGTAAAAGGAGTTTTGTAGTTATTTTATTGCTCCATTAAATTCTTCAATTTGCTAGACAGGAAGAATAAGATCAATGATGCGGTACCTGCCATGAATACAAAGAACATAAAGAATTCATGCAAGTTGGTGATTTGATATCCTGCGAAAGAAGTAGTCTTTCCATTTTCTGGATACAATGCACTAAATACCCCAGCTAATTTATTGGCGAAAGCATTGGCGGTAAACCATAC
>JALRFB010000246.1 GCA_023256555.1 Sediminibacterium sp.
AAGAGATATGATTTGATTGAAGTACTAGATCACACTCAAATTTGCGATGTAGATATTCAAAGTATATTCTTCCTTTAATGGTATTTGTTTCCTGAGAAGTAACCAGTAAATTATAAATACGCTTCCCATTAGTAGCAAATAATAATGGGTTGCTGCTAAGCTCTACTAAAAGCTTATCAGCTTTTTGAAGTGATTTGTTTTTTGAATCCGACATGGCATGAAGTTTTAATGGTTAAAATTTCACACCAAGAAAAATGTACAAGGAAATTACGTTTGTTTTTGACAGTAAGTCCTCATCGATTTTACCACCGCGGAGTTCGACTCTCTCGGTTGGCAGCCACTAAAGGCTTCTTGATGATATATCAAAGATAGGGTTTTTAGCTTATTTACAAATATTTTTTAATCGTTTTTTGTGCCAAAATCTTGTCTAATTGATTGATTTCCAATGCTAATTCAGCCTTCAATTCCTCGAACACCTTATAAGAACCAGCAGTTGGCTTGTAGTCTCCTGACTCTACCACTCTCATCAATGAAGCCAACTTATTATTCAATTTTATAGGGAAATTCAATGGGTCTTGAGAGCTTTGGTTACGCACTTGATAAAGGTTCTCTTCTATTTGAGAAAGCTGTGTCAACAAAGCTTGATTGGTTTTGGAAACGCTTGTTTTATTGTTCTTTGCTTCTTCGTTTATTTTTTCTTTGATTGCACGAATTCTAATTACTGCATCATTTGCTTTACTTACTTCATCTCTTATTTGAATTGATAAATTAAACTTCTCTTGCATATCTGCAATAGTTACATCATTCACTCTTGGATCCATTTTGACTTCAAAATTTTCTGCAACAGTTTTTCCTCCTGCAGTAATGGCTACTTTATAATTTCCTGGAACAGCCGTTGGTCCTGCATATACAGGCGCACTCCATAAAATCATTCCTTTAAAATTGGAAGCTGCAGGATATTTTAAATCCCATTCAAATTTATTCAATCCTTTTTTTATTGTTGGAGGTTGGGGTTTACGATCGTCTTCATCATCATCGGATTCACCATTTTCTTTTTTAGCTTTTGGTAATGCTCCAATAAAACTATTCACTAAATTATTTTTTGCATCAAAGATTTCTATTTTCAAATCTTTAATCGTACTATCTAAATAATATTGGAATACCGCTTTTTGTACTGTTCTTACTGCATAGTAGGGCTTGAATAAGTGAAGCCCAGCTTGGATTCCAGCATCTTTGGTTCTTACTGGAGATACATCATCTAAAACATACATCGATCTTCCATGAGTACCAATCACAACATCTTTATCTGTTACTTGAATATCAGAAACTTGAACATCTGGTAAGTTTAAACTCAATGATTCCCAATTAGCACCATCATTATAAGAAACCCAAATACCATGTTCTGTTCCAGCATATAATAAGCCCGCGCGGGTAATATCTTCTCTTATAGCATGTACATAATCGTCCGCGCGAATACCTGCAATAATTTTAGTCCATGTTTTACCAAAATCATTCGTCTTCCAAATATAGGGTGTACGATCATCCATTTGATAACGCTTTGCTGCAATATATGCAGTGCCTGCATTAAAATGAGAAGCTTCAATAATACTCACTCTTGTATTTTTAGGCATATCTTTTGGAGTAATATTTTCCCAATGCTTTCCTCCGTCTCTTGTGATATGCACTAAGCCATCATCAGAACCTGCCCAAATAATATTCACATCATGATAAGAAGGAGCCAATGCAAAAACAGTTCCATAAATTTCTGGACCATTCATGTCTCTAGTAATCACGCCACCACTTACGCCTAATGT
>JALRFB010000247.1 GCA_023256555.1 Sediminibacterium sp.
ATTCTTCTGTTAATTTCGGAAACACTGCTTCGCTACTTGTGGTGCTAAAAGCAATCACTAATGGACTAGAAATATGTTTCAATAAACTTGGTACTCTTTTTCCCAAAATCAAGAAACCTACACCTAAGAGTACAATCCATAATACACCAATACCTATTAAGAAATACAATAAATATTTTCCGTAAAAAATAAATACTGCTAAACCTTTGGTTGCAATCACTGCAGCAATAGCACCAAATACACCCAATGGTGCAAAGTTCATAACATACCCTACCATTTTTAAAATGATATGCGCAATGGTATCAAAAGCTTTAATTAATCCTTTTGCTTTTTCTCCCAATGCTGCTGCAGCTACTCCAAAGAATATACTGAAGATGACAATTTGTAGAATCTCATTATTCGCCATAGATTCAATCATACTCTTCGGGAACACATGCTCCACAAAATTGAGCAAGCTAAAAGATTGTGTCTTACCCATTAAATCTTTGGCACCAGTCATGTCAGCATTAGACAATGCAATACCTTCTCCTGGCTTAAAAATATTCACTAATATTAAACCTATCAATAAGCTCATTAAAGAAGCAGAGATAAACCACAATAATGCTTTCCCACCCACTCTTCCAACTGTTTTGATATCCCCTAGCTTGGCAATACCCACTACCAAAGTAGTAAAGACCAATGGAGCAATAATCATTTGCACCAATCTTAAAAAGATGGTCGTCAATAACTTTAAATTCTTGGATATGGATTCAATACTTGTAGCAGATTGAGTCTCGTGAATATAGTATCCTAAAATAGCACCTGCTATCATGGCGATGACTATATACAGCGTCAGTTTATTCGATTTTTTCATATGACTGTTAGTGATGCAATATAAGACTAGATTTTCATAAAAAAGGCGGGCGATTTTGCGAAAAAAGTCCTATTTTTCAACATAAATTGATTTAAAATCAAACCAAACATTATGAGTTTATTTAGAAAAAAGGATTTGTCTGCCATGCTTGCTCAAGCTGAAGATGGTGGGAAAGGTCTTAAGCGTACTTTAGGTGCGGGTAATTTGATTGCCTTGGGTGTTGGTGCCATTATTGGTGCTGGCTTATTTGTAAGAACTGCTGCTGCTGCTGGACAAGCTGCTGGACCTGCTGTAACTATATCTTTCATAGTTGCTGCTATTGGTTGTGCTTTCGCAGGTTTATGTTATGCAGAATTCGCTGCAATGATCCCTATCTCAGGAAGCGCTTATGCATATTCTTATGTGACTATGGGAGAAACCGTAGCTTGGATTATTGGTTGGGCATTAATTATGGAATATGCATTGGGTGCAGCTACTGTATCTATTGCATGGAGTGAATATTTAAATAAGCTTTTGGGAGGAGGCATCCCCTATGAATGGAGCCATTCCCCTTTTGAAAGCATCACAGATACTGCAGGAGTGGTTCATCATGGTATTATGAATGCGCCAGCTTTAGTGATCTTGTTATTGTTGACTTTGTTATTAATTAAAGGAACGCAAGAATCAGCTATTGTAAATGCGATCATCGTATTTATTAAAGTTGCGATTGTATTATTGTTCATCTTTATTGGTTGGAGATTTATTAATCCAGCTAACCATACACCATATATGATTCCTGCAGACCAAGCACCAGTGGTAGATGCTTCTGGTAAAGTGATTGCAGATTATTCTGGCGTGTTCAAGCACGGCTGGGGTGGTGTATTAGGTGGTGCAGCTATTGTATTTTTTGCCTTTATTGGTTTTGATGCGGTATC
>JALRFB010000248.1 GCA_023256555.1 Sediminibacterium sp.
AAGTTTGATTTTAGTTGGAAGCCAAATCCAACTGATCCACCCTATATTTATCGTTGGGGTAACAAGTACATTAGTAATAAATATAAACCTACAATAGAATATCATGTAGCTGATGCGACCGATATAAAATATATGGATGACGATGTAAACGTTATTCCTGAATGGGAACGATGGATAATACCAAAAGATATTGACACTACTGGATTTGATTTTACATGGAGACCTGATCCATTAGAACCTGACTATATCTATGAGTTCGGTACTCAATGGCAAAAGACAGGTGGACCTGTATACAAGGTTCCAAATGCAACAGAATACAAGTATTTAAATTCACAAAAGGTTAAAGCATTACCAAATAAAAATAAATGGCTCATACCTAATAATATTGAAATTGATAATTTTGATTTTAGTTGGCATCCCGATAGCACAGATCCATCTTATATCTATCAATTCGGTACTCAATGGGCACTAAGTGGTGGTCCCAAATATGTTGTTGAAGGTGCAACCGAAATAAAATATGTTGATGACTTAATTGCAATCGCTTTACCAAATAAAGAAAATTGGGTCGTACCTATTGATATTGATGAATCAAGTTTTGATTTTAGCTGGCATCCATATGCAGAAGATGAACCATATATTTACCAATTTGGTACACAATGGCAAAAGACAGGTGGTCCTAAATATATAACACCTGGTACCACAGGAGTCAGTGCTACAAAATACATTGATGTACGTATTTTAAAATCAAAAAGACTACCAACCATGAATAACTGGGTAGTGCCTAAAAATATTGTTATAAAAAGTTTCGATTACAGCTGGCATCCTGATGCAACAGACGAATTATTTGTTTATGAGTTTGGGACTCAGTGGCATGAAAAAGGTGGTCCAAAATATGTGCCACCTGGTGCTAAAATAGGCATAACACCGACAAAGTATATTCCTACTACCTCTTGTGTAGCTATTCTAGATATAAATATGAAACATTGGGAAGTACCTAACAATATTGACCGTTTAAATTTTGATTACAGCTGGGTACCACACCCTGATGAATCAACCTATATCTATCAATTTGGTACACAACATCAAAAAACAGGCGGTCCTAAATATATTACAATGGGATCCAATAATAAAACTCCTGTTAAGTATATTGAAACATTAAAGGCAGTAGCATTACCTAACAAATCTAAATTTAAAATATTACAAAATCTTAAAATAAAAGACTTTGATTATAGCTGGCATCCAGATGAAACAGATGAACCGTATATTTATGTATTCGGTAACAATCAATATCCAGCAGAAATAATGCCAACTATTGAATATAGAATATCAAACGCAACAGAAATAAAGTATGTAAATAATAATATAGCAGTTTTAGCTACAGATAAAAAACACTGGAAAATACCTGATGATATAGATACTGAAGGTTTTGATTTTAGTTGGAAACCTAATCCACATGACCCTCCATATATCTATCAATTTGGTACACAGCATCAAAAAACAGGTGGACCTAGATATATAGTTGAAGGTGCAACTGAAATAAAATATATTGATAGTATTAAAGCAACACGTAAAGCAAGTAAGTATAATTGGGAAATACCTAACGATGTAAAGGTTGATGATTTTGACTTTAGTTGGCATCCTGATGAATTAGCTCCTCCCTTTATATACCAGTTTGGTACACAACATCAAAAAACAGGTGGATCTAGATATATTGTTGAAGGAGCAACTGAAATAAA
>JALRFB010000249.1 GCA_023256555.1 Sediminibacterium sp.
AGTTTCTAAGATTAAAGATGGTAAAGAAGAATATAAAATTCAATTGAGAAGTGAAGAGCTTCAAAGAAATAACCTGGTTGATTTATTAAACATGCGTTTATCTTTTAGAGATATGGCAGCTGGTGGAATGGTGAAAAATATTCCTATCAGTAGTTTAGTAAAAGTAGAACCAACAAATACATTAGGTAGTATTAAGAGAAAAGATCAAAAAAGATTGATTCAATTAAGCTCTAATGTATTAATGGATAAGGGTTATAGCCCAACCACTGTAAATGCAGCAATTGCTCAATACATTTCTAATTTCAAAGGAATTGAAGATGGTGTGACTGTAAAACAAACTGGCGAGAATGAACAACAAATAGAAACAGTGGCTTTCTTAGGAAAAGCGCTTGTAATTGCATTGATGTTAATCTTGTTTACTTTGGTGTTGCAATTTAATTCTATCTCTAAATCGGTGATTATCTTAACAGAGATTGTATTTAGTATTATCGGTGTATTCTTAGGTTTCTCTATTTTCGGAATGAAGATATCTGGTGTAATGACTGGATTAGGTATTGTAGGATTAGCCGGTATTGTAGTGAAGAATGGTATTTTGGTTATTGAATTTGCGGACGAGTTAAGATCTAGAGGATACAAAACTAGAGAGGCAGTAGTTCAAGCAGGTAAGACTAGAATTATTCCTGTAATGTTAACTGCGCTTGCTGCAATATTAGGTTTCATTCCAATTGCAGTCGGATTCAATATCAACTTCGTTACTTTATTCAGTGAGTTAAATCCGCATATCTTCTTTGGAGGCGATAATGTTGCTTTCTGGAAACCTTTAAGCTGGACATTGATCTTTGGTTTGATCTTCGCTTTCTTCATGACTTTATTCATTGTACCTGCCATGTATTTAATTGCAGAAAGATTACGTCGCCCAATGCGTCGTCATTTTGGAGGTAAATGGATTAGTATGTTGGGTATTCCACCATTGACATTTATATTTATTCCATTGATTTTTGTAACTACATGGATTCAAAAAAGAAATGTAGCAAAACGTGTGGCAAAGAATAATGCCAATAACGATGCAACATTTAATGGATCTTGGTTCTAAATAATATGAGCGCCTTCTTCGATAGACACTATATAATGAACTAGTGTTTTTTGAAAAGCGTTTTGATAAGAGGCCACTAGCTTTTGTACTACAAAAGCAGTGGCCTCTTTCTTTATTAAATTAATGGTGCAGCCACCGAATCCACCACCCATCATTCTTGCACCAATCACATATTTATTTGTATTGGAGAATTCAGAGGCTACTGCATTCACTAAAAAATCTAATTCAGGACAGCTTACCTCGTATAATTCTGAAAGTCCACTATGCGTCGCAAACATTTTTTGACCAAATGCTTCTAATTTATTTTCTTGTAAATCCTTGGCAGCATCCTGTGTTCTTTTTATTTCTTCAATAACATATTTACAACGCTTATACACAAGAGGCATGGTCTTTTGATCAACACAATCTTCTAGCATTTCAATAGTGGCATCTCGCAAACTTTTTACTGCTGGATATTTTTGCTGTATTTGTTCAATCCCTTGCTCGCACTCTTTTCTTCTGGTATTGTACTCGCTACTTGCAAGAGCATGTTTGATTTGTGTGTCTAATAATACAATATCATACTCTTCTAATACCAATGGAAAATATTGATATTCCATGCTATTGCAATCCAATAATATGACTTGGT
>JALRFB010000024.1 GCA_023256555.1 Sediminibacterium sp.
ACAGCTTTTTTCTTTGGTGCAGCTTTCTTAACTACCTTTTTAGCAACTTTCTTTTTTGCTACAACTTTCTTAGTAGCCTTTTTTACTACTTTCTTAGTAGTTTTCTTTGCAGCTTTTTTAGGAGCAGCTTTCTTAGTTACTTTTTTTGCTGTTTTTTTAGCAGCTTTTTTTACTGTTTTCTTTGCAGCTACTTTTTTCTTAGGAGCGGCTTTTTTAACTGCTTTTTTAGGAGCTGTTTTTTTCTTAGAGGTCTTTGCCATAAGGGGTTATTTTAATTTGTTATGTAAGTTGATTGGGTATAAAATTACATTCTTTTATTGTAACAAAATAAAATCAATTTATTTTTTTATTGGGTAGCTTTGTAGTATGAAAGAACCTGTAACATTAATTGTGGGGGCATCTCCCAATCCTGAACGATATAGTTTTATGGCAACAAGTTTATTAAAAAAATATGGCCACAAAGTATATGCCTACGGAATAAAAAAGGGGAGTATTGAAGAGGAGCCAATACAATTGGAATGGCCAGCAGCGGGTACTATTGATACCATCACATTATATGTTGGTCCTGAAGGCCAAAAGCCAATATATGACACTATTTTAAACATGATGCCTAGACGAATCATCTTTAACCCAGGTACAGAAAACCCTGAATTAGAAGCGCTTGCGCAACAAAAAGGTATTCAAACTTTGGAAGCCTGTACTTTGGTGATGCTTAAGACCAATCAGTATTAATTAGGGGCATATCTCCTAAAGCTGTAATTTATTTTCATTTTCCCTGTCCAAAATTCTAAAACCAATTGCTTCACTTAAATGAATTAATTGAATTTGCGCTGCATTATCCATGTCGGCGATGGTTCTAGCCACTTTTAAAATTCTTGAATAAGCTCTGGCGCTTAATTGAAACTTAAACATGGCTTTTTCTAATAGTTTTTCACTTGCTTTATCAATCTTGCAATACTCTTTTAATTGGTTAGTAGACATTTGTGCATTTGTGTAGCAATCTTTTTCTTTATAAAATCGCTTAAATTGAATTTCTCGAAGCTTTTGAATGAACTTTATTTGGTCTGAAAGCTGGCTATTATCCAAATCATCCATTTTTAAATCAGCAAAAGGGACTGGATCAACGGACATGTGCATGTCAATCCTATCTAACAAAGGGCCTGAAATTTTATTAAAGTAGTTGGCTACTTTGACATCATTGCACTTGCATTTACCATTAGGGTGATTTTTATAACCACAGGGACAGGGATTCATGGCTGCAATCAATAAAAATCTTGAGGGGAATTGAAGACTTTGATGAGCTCTTGCAATTTGCACATACCCGTCTTCCATAGGTTGCCTTAGCACTTCAATCACTGATCGATTGAATTCAGGCAATTCGTCTAAAAACAAGACTCCATTATGAGCTAAAGAAATTTCTCCCGGATTGGTATTGCCGCCTCCTCCAACTAGTGCAATATCTGTAATCGAATGGTGTGGCGCTCTGAAAGGCCGATCATATATAAGTCCATTTTTAAACTGATAAGCTTTATTATAGCTATATATTTTGGTAGTTTCAATGGCTTCTTCTTTAGACATAGGAGGCAGGATAGAAACGACACTTTTTGCTAACATAGATTTTCCAGAACCTGGCGGCCCCACTAATAGTAAATTGTGATTTCCACCGCAGGCAACCAATAAAGCTCTTTTTAATTTTTGCTGACCTTTAATTTCTGTAAAAAGAGGTAATTTATTATCTCTTATTTTATCAATACTCTTTAATATAGGTTGAACATATTCATTGGGATTCCTTAAAAAGTTTAACAAGTCAGATAAATGATGAAATCCATATACTTCTATTCCATCTACCAATCTAGCTTCTTCAATATTTTCAAAAGGCAAAATTATACCTTTCATTTTTTCTACTTTAGCTTGTTGAGCCATTGCCAAAACCCCTTTAATTGGATAAAGACGTCCATCTAATCCTAGCTCACCCATTAAAATATAATTGTCTAATTCTAATTCACAGATAAGTTGTTCGGATGCTGCTAATACACCAATGGTTATCGGAAGATCAAAAGCGGCCCCTGATTTTTTTATTTCGGCTGGAGAAAGATTCACCAATAACTTGGTACGAGGCATATATAACCCGTTGGACTTAATGGCACTTTCTGTTCTATGTAAACTTTCTTTTACAGAACTGTCTGGTAATCCAACTAATGTGTAACCCAGTCCCATACTAACATTTACTTCTACGGTAATCGTAATGGCATTGATGCCTAGTAAAGCGCTTCCTTTAATTTTTACAAGCATTTTTGCTTGAATATAAGGGTTGGATTGAATTTGAAACTACGTATAATTACGCTATAAAGATGCCAACATTTTTACTACGCCTTCTCTTTCTAGAATAAGATAACCAATTCTATCTTGGCTTACTCCTTCCTTTAATTGGTAATGAAAAACCAATTCTTTATTGTTTACAGTAGTCTCAAAATATTTGAATTGAATATTTTTATATTGAGTTAAAGAACTACTAATCTCATATAGATGAGTGCTCAGAATGAATAAACTAGAGTAAATTTTCTGAAGTCCTTCAATTACTACAATACTACATTTCATAGCATCTTGAATATTAGTTCCTTTGAAAAGTTCATCAATTAAAACAAAGTATTTTTTACCGTCTTTGATTTTCTCCACAGTATTTTTAATCCTTTGTACTTCATTAAAGAAATAACTTTCGCCCTTAATAATATTATCAGCAATGGTAAGATTGGTGATTAAGCCGTCCATTATGGTTAATCGGATATTTTTTCCTGGGGCACCCATCCCTACATGAGCCAAGTATACAACAATAGCAATAGTTTTAATAAAAGTACTTTTCCCGGCCATATTCGCTCCGGTCAAAAAGAGAAAATTTTGATCCTTATTTAAATGCAATGGATTGCTTACCGCGTTTTGAACTAAAGGATGCGATGCAGCGTCTATGTCAAATAAAGGTTGATCTTGTTCAAGCCAAGTTGGGAACTCGAATATATAGTGTGAATGTGCTTTAGCTAAACTATAATAAGCGTCTATCTCATAAAACATTTGTAAAAGTGCTCTAATCTGATTTTTGTAATGGTAAATATAAAAATGACTTAATTGTAGAACACCCGCAGCACTCATATTTTCTTTCTTTTGTCTAACTATTATTAAGTTGTCTACAGAAAGTATTTTATCAATCTCTTGATACCATTTATTAATGATGGGGTTCTGTCTTTCGGATTCAAATGCATTTAACCATTTATCAAAATCTAGAATGAATGTATTCAAGTGCTCGACAGAATACTTAATTAATGAATAATCTGCTTTATTAAATATTTGATACAAAGTAGTTTCCCACCAATTAGGGTAGGAGCTTGTTTTTTTGAATGCAGTTTCAAAAAATTTCTCAATCACTAAAGTAGTGCCATTGGTGGTTTTTAGAGACTCAATAAAGCCAAGCTGTTGGATGAAAATTTGTACTGCTTTTTGTCTTGTTTCAATGGCCAACCTATTAGAAAGTGGGTTACTTAATAAATGAGTAAAATTAAAACCACCTCCATTGGTTTTACAAAAATTTAAATGATCAGCAAGGCCTTTCTGCCCTTCACTATCCAATAAACCAATATCTTTTAAGGTAATTGCATCTACTTGCATTTTCCTAAGTTAAGGATTATTCTCTTGTAAACTGGAGTCTATGACCTCTTTGAGTTTCATCAAATTGTCCTTCATGAAATACTCTATGACCATTAACAAAAGTAGAATGTATTTGAAATGGGAATTGGGTGCCTTCCAAAGGACTCCAACCACACTTATATAAAATATTCTCTTTAGAAATGATGTAAGGAGCTTCTTTTACAAGTACAAGGTCTGCATGGTATCCTTCTCTAATAAAACCTCTTTCTTTAATTTGAAAACAAGTAGCTACTGCATGGCTCATTTTTTCTACCACTTTTTCTATGCTAATTTTTCCTTCTTTAACATATTTCAACATTAACATAACGGAATGTTGAATCAGAGGCAAGCCGGCATGTGCATGTGCATAGTCTTCTTGTTTTTCTTCCCATGTATGTGGTGCATGGTCTGTTGCAATCACATCCAATCTATCATCTAATAAAGCTTTCCATAAAGCATCTCTATGATGTGGTGCTTTAATAGCAGGGTTACATTTAATTAAATTTCCTTTTGTGGCATAGTCATCTGCGGTAAAATGCAAATGATGTACGCAAACCTCTGAAGTAATCCTTTTATCAGCTAAAGGTCTTAAGTTAGAGAATAATTGTAATTCTTTAGCTGTGCTGATATGAAGAATATGAAGTCTTGCATCAAATTTTTGTGCTAATTGAATGGCTTTCCAAGAAGATTCAAAACATACTTCCTCGTCTCTTATGATAGGATGATCTGCAGGTTCTAATATTGGCTTAATAGCTTCTAATGCAGCTTTGTTTCTTTTAATTAAGCCCTCTTCTTCACAATGAGTTGCAATTAAAAGTTCTGTACCACCAAATACTTTTTCTAATACCAATGGATTATCAACTAATAAATTTCCTGTAGAAGATCCCATAAATATTTTTACACCGCAGATTTCGTTCTTTTTTTTATTAATTTTCAATATCTCTTCAATATTTTCATTGGAAGTTCCCATGAAAAATGAATAATTGGCTAATGCATTTTTAGAACCAATTGCATATTTGTCTTCTAATAAATCAACGGTAAAAGCGGGTGGATTGGTATTTGGCATCTCCATAAAGCTTGTTACACCACCTGCTACAGCCGCTTTTGCTTCGGTATAAATATTTGCCTTATGTGTTAATCCGGGCTCTCTAAAGTGTACTTGATCATCGATAGCGCCTGGAATTAGGTACATACCAGTTGCATCAATTTCATCTATTTTATAAGGCACTTCAATATTGGAAGCAATTTTTTCTATTCTTCCATTTTTAATTAATAAATCACTTGTTAATACTTTACCCTCATTTACAATTTGTGCGTTCTTAATTAAATAGTTGCTCATATCTTAGTTTTCTAAATGAATTGTAAAGGATATAAAATCGGAATGCATTTTATCCAAACTGTTGAAAAAATTAGTTCCAGTATTTCGCATATCAGAAAGGCCTTTACTAAATTTTATTTCTGGAGAGACAGTGGCATATTTCAAGAAGAAACTTACTCCAAACCCAACTTCATATCCAAGATTAGTATTTCTATAAATGTTAGGGCTAGCAGTATTGATACTTGATCCATAATTGATTGCTCCGCTCGAAAAATCATAATCATATTTAACCCCACTAAAAACATAATGGCGCATTAAATTTTGTTGATTCATGAAATTGTATCTGTCAGATTCAAGTTTCAAAGAAAGGGGCAAATGTAAAACAGTTGATGGTGTGACTACATAATCTAGTTTTTCACCAGTTGTTTTTAGGACAGTAAATTTATTTATATCTTTTGCTCCAATAAATACGGTAGGATTAGTTCTTACAAGTAATTTCTTTTTTAATCTTAATGTTCCTGAAAGTCCCAATTGAATGATTGGATTTGTATTGTAATATATGCTTGTTACTTGTCCTATAGTGGGTCTTCCAGGTAAAAATGCAGCCCCTCTTTTATAGTCATTATAAGAAAAAGCATAACCATAGCTCATTCCAAACCAATAAGTCTCATAATCATGATCTTGTTGATTCATTGTACTTTTTTGCGCTTGAAGATTACCAGCAAGGCAAAAAAATAGGCATAGGCTCGTTATTTGCTTCCAATATAAATGCTGCATATACCTAAAGTTAATTTTTCTTGATGTACATTCTTAAATCCCGCAGTGCTTAGTACTTCTAAAAAAGCGTTGCCTTCAGGAAAAGCAATAACACTTTCATTTAAATAAGCATAAGCTTCTTTATTTCCAGAAAATATTTTACCCACTGTGGGAGTAATCCATTTCATATATAAAGTATAGATGGGTTTAAACCAAAAGCTGGTTGGCTGTGAAAACTCTAACACTACTAGTTTACTTCCTGGTTGTAGTACTCTGTATATTTCTTTCAAGCCTTTCTCTAAATCAGCAAAATTACGCACCCCGAAAGCGACCATCGCGCCATCAAAACTTTTTTCACCAAAAGGAATTTCAGTGCTATCTCCAAACTGCAAATGAATAATTTGGTCTAATTTTTTTTGAGCAATTTTAATGCGACCATATTCCATCATTCCTTCGGAAATATCAATTCCAGTAATTTTTGCAGGGTGAATTAATTTGTAAGCCATCAAAGCCATGTCAGCTGTGCCAGTAGCAATATCTAATAGATGGTTTAGTGGTTTTTTACCCAAATGTGCAATGGCTTTTTTGCGCCATCCTTGATCAATTCCCAAGCTTAAAAATCGATTTAAAAAATCATATTTTTTGGCGATCGAGTCAAACATGCTTGCTACCTGCTCTTTCTTGGAAGCATTACTTTGACTATAGGGTACCACCTTATCGTGGGCAAATTGACTCATATGGCAAAGATATTGATTTTGTGGGTTATCTTCGTATTCAATGCGTGCAAGAGTGTACAAATCAACCGGTAGCTGGTACTCGATAAAATCCGAGGAGGGATTGTTTTATCAGGCACGTATCAAAGGCGCCATTAAATTAGACAATCGTTCCTCCACCAACCCCATTGCTGTAGGTGATTGGGTGAATGCCGATTTAGAAGAAGGGGGAGACGAACAGGCAATCATGATTACTGAAATATTAGATAGAGATAATTATGTAGCAAGACAATCTCCGCATAATAAAAGACAACAACATATTATAGCATCCAATTTGGATCAGTCCATATTATTGGCCACTTTAAAATCACCTAAAACTTCTCAGGGTTTTATTGATCGTTTTTTGATAGCCTGTGAGTCTTTTCATATTCCAGCTATTATTGTTTTTAATAAGGCAGATTTGTATAAAGAAAAAGAAATGGCTTTGTTTGAAGAAATGAAATTGATGTATGAAGCAGTAGGTTACCAAGTACTTTTAATAAGTGTAGAAAAGCAAAATGGATTGGATCAATTAGCTGATTTACTTCATCATAAAACCACTTTAATTAGTGGACATAGTGGTGTTGGAAAATCTAGTTTGATCAATTATTTATTTCCTGATTTAGACATTATTACACAAGAAGTAAGTGATTGGAGTGGTAAAGGAATGCATACCACTACTTTTGCACAAATGTATGATTTGCCCAATGGTGGCAGCGTAATTGATACACCAGGTATGCGTGAATTGGGATTGGTGAATTTGGAAAAAGAAGAATTAGCACAGTATTTCCCTGAAATGCGAGCAGTGATGCATGGTTGTCATTTTAATAATTGTCAACATATTAATGAGCCAAGTTGTGCAGTAAAAGCTGCTGTTGAGAAGGGGGTAATTACCGAAGCTAGATTTTATAGCTATGTAGATTTATGGCATGGTATAGAAAACCATAAATATTAACTAAACTTCTTATTTAGTTGCTGGTGCTTCATTATGTTCAGAAAACCAAGAAGCGTATTTTACATAATTATTAGAAATTCTATTGATCTCGCCGTTGATTAATTCCTGACTAATTGTTTTTACTTTTTTGGCAGGTATTCCAGCATAAATAGTACCTTCTTCTACAATCGTTCCTTCCAAAACAACAGCACCTGCAGCAATAATTGAATTGGAGTGTACCACACATGCGTCCATCACTATGCTACCCATGCCGATTAATACATTATCGTGAATGGTGCAACCATGCACCATGGCATTATGACCTATTGAAACATTATTTCCAATGGTTGTAGGATGCTTCTGATAAGTACAATGAATAATGGCACCATCCTGTACATTTACTTTATTGCCCATTTTGATAAAATGTACATCTCCTCTAATGACCGCATTGAACCAAATAGAACAATCATTGCCCATTTCTACTTCTCCCACAATAGTGGCATTGGGTGCTACAAAACAATTTTGACCAAATTGAGGATCTTTCCCATTTACTGCTAGTATGGTTGCCATAAAAATGCGACTTTTGTACTGCAATTTACTAGTAATGTCAAGAATAAACAATAGACAACTTTTTTTACAACATCTGGCACAGACATCTGATAAGCCAATTGGTATAGAAGTAGCTTCTGCAAAAGGCATACATATTTATGATACTGATGGTAAAGCTTTTGTAGATATGATTGCAGGGTTTAGTGTGTGTAATATAGGTCATAGTCATCCTGCTGTAATTAAAGCTATTCAGGAGCAAACTGAAAAATACATGCACGTGATTGTCTATGGTGAATTTGTTCAAGCACCTCAGGTGGCATACGCAAAAAAATTAACCAGTTTATTGCCTGAAAATCTTGATGCTGTTTATTTTACCAATAGTGGAGCAGAAGCAGCAGAAGGTGCAATGAAATTGGCTAAGCGTGTAACTGGTAAAACAAAATTCATTTCTTTTAAAGGTGCTTATCATGGAAGTACTCAAGGTGCCTTGAGTATCATGGGGGATGAGTATTTCAAAAATGCATTTAGACCTTTATTGCCAGATACTTTACAATTAAGGTATAATCATTTTGAAGATTTAGAATGGATTGATCATAGTGTTGCAGCCGTAGTGGTGGAATTAGTGCAAGCAGAGACAGGTATTACCCCAGCTAATCAAGAATGGATAGCTGCTTTGAGAAAAAAATGTGATGCTGTGTGTGCTTTATTGATTGTAGATGAGATTCAATCTGGATTTGGAAGAACAGGTACTTTATTTGCTTTTGAACAATATGGAATTTCGCCAGATATATTATTGACTGGAAAAGCGTTGGGAGGTGGTTTGCCTTTAGGGGCTTTTGTAAGTAGTTTTAAAATGATGCATTGTTTAACACATCAACCTGTTCTTGGTCATATTACTACTTTTGGAGGCAATCCAGTTTCTTGTGCAGCTGGTCATGCTGCATTAGAAGTTTTGTTGCAAGAAAATTGGATGAATGAAGTAAAAGAAAAAGAACAAATTTTATTAGACCAATTAATACATTCTGCCATTGTTCATCAAAATCATAAGGGGTTATGGATGTCTTTGCAATTTGAATCTGCTGAGCTGACCAAAAAAGTGGCAGCAGCATGCGTACACAATGGAATTATCACTGATTGGTTCTTGTTTGCAGAAGATCGTATAAGAATTGCACCACCATTATGTATTACTAAAGAAGAATTAACAGCTGCAATTACAACTATCAAATTAAGTATTGATCAGGCTTTAAAAAATTAAGTGTTTTATTAGCAATCTCCCGTTCTACAATACTGTCTATACAAAGCTTCATATTGAGGAATGATATGATGAATATCAAACAATCCTGCTTGAGTTTTGGCATGTTGTTTAAACTGCTTCAGTGTTGCTTCGTCCTTTAATAATCCAATTGCTTTTTCACTCATTGTCTTTGTATCACCTACAGCTGCAGTATAGCCAGTTTTTCCATCAATGTTT
>JALRFB010000250.1 GCA_023256555.1 Sediminibacterium sp.
ATATAATTGATTGAATGCGCCAGTTGCGTATGCACCAGCAGCTGCACCATATATAGGAGTATAAGCTGAAGTTAATGTACCAATGATACCTGCCTTCACGCCGTCATATACACCTGATAAAGTAGAAGTAGTTTCATCACCATAAACGTTTACCCCATCATAGTTAGGATCATGGTATCTTGTACCACCAATAGTTTGACCATTCTGAGTACCAGTAGTTCTAGAATAGTTTTGTGTATTGTTTGCTAACCAGTCTTGTGCTTCCATATACTGCATACCAACTTTATAAGCCCAACGATTGCCCACTTTTTGAGCAAATCTTACTGTATAATCTTTATATGCAGACTGAGGACGTTGATAATTATCTACATCCTTAATACCTTGTTTAATTTGGAAACTTAATCCTTGGTATTTAAATGGATTTTTTGAATTGATCAATACAGTACCATTCATACCACCTGCACCATATAATGCAGAAGAAGCACCTGGTAATAGTTCTATATTGTCCACATCTAATTCTGTTAAACCAATAACACTACCTACAGAGAAGTTTAAACCTGGAGCTTGGTTATCCATACCGTCAATCAATTGATTTAAACGGGTGTTACCAGAACCATTAAAACCTCTAGTAGAGATGCTCTTAAAGGTTAAACTTGCAGCAGTGATATCCACTCCTTTTAAGTTTGCTAAAATGTCGTAATAGTTTGTAGCTGGTGCTGTTTTGATAGCATTAGTGTTGATTCTTTCAATGGTCACTGGAGATTCTAAAATTCTCTCAGAAACTCTTGAAGCTGCCACTACTACCTCAGAACCCAATACGAAACTTGGTTTTAAGCTTACAGATATATTGGATAAATCCGTTACATTAACTTCTTTACTTTCGAAGCCAACTGAAGAAAATACCAATGTAAATGGAGGTTTTACAGACACAGGTAAGGTAAATGTACCTTTATCGCTAGTGTAAGTACCATTGCTTGTACCTTTTAAAGATACAGTTACAGCGGTTAAAGTTTCTCCATTAGTAGAATTTTTAACAGTACCTTTTACAGTACCAGCAGTTTGGGCACTTGCATTAAAAGCTACTAAAGCAGCCATGCAAAAAAGACCAAAATGTCTTAAAAATTTGTTCATAATTAATTGTTTTTAAATTGAATTGTACAGCAAAATACCCAATTTTAAGCACTTTAGAAAAAATTATAGAATATAATGTTAAAATTATAATTTAGTGGCATGATTAAGCAACCCTTTCCACACCAAGTGGATGAATACCATGGCAAAGTAAGAGATGTATATTACATTGAAAATGAATTACTTGTAATGATTGCGAGTGATAGAATCTCGGCTTTTGATGTGATCTTACCACGTCCTATCCCTTTTAAGGGCCAGGTGCTAAATCAAATTGCCGCATATATGCTTGAAAAAACAGCCGATATCTGCCCAAATTGGCTATTGGATACCCCTGCCCCTAATGCAGCGGTGGGTAAAAAATGTACTCCTTTTAAAATTGAGATGGTGGTGAGAGGGAATTTAGTGGGTCATGCTTGGAGAACCTATAGCACAGGGACAAGAACACTTTGTGGTGTAACACTCCCTGAAGGCATGGCGGAGAATGACTTTTTTCCTTCCCCAATTATTACCCCTTCTACAAAGGCGAGTGAAGGTCACGATGAGGATATTTCAAAAGAAGAAATTATAAAACAAGGTTTAGCGAGTGCCGAGGA
>JALRFB010000251.1 GCA_023256555.1 Sediminibacterium sp.
CCTAAGGATCAGCGTTTATTAACATATGAATTGCTTGTTGATAAATTTAATAGTAAATATTCAGGTTTAGATGAGAATCAAAAAGGTTTGTTGAACAAATATATTACTAATGTTAATGACACAGAAGCATTGAAAGAATATATTCAAACCGTTATTCCTACAATCAAAAAAGGATTGAAGAGTCATGTTTCTCATATCAATGATGCTGCAACACGTATTAAAACGATACTGTGCTCTTGTAAGTTATGACCTTCACCTGGGATATAAGCGATTACTTCAATCTTATTAGTCAAACGTACTTTCGCTACTTTACGTAACGCAGAGTTTGGCTTTTTTGGAGTTGTAGTATAAACTCTTGTACATACACCACGACGCTGAGGACATGCATCCAAAGCTCTTGATTTACTTTTAGCCCTGATGATCTCACGGCCTTTTCTCACTAATTGTTGAATAGTAGGCATTTATTATGCTGTTTTGTTCAATTCTGGTTATAAAAAATTCGGACGGCAAAGGTAATGCCTGTAAACGAATTCCCAAAATGTTTATTGGCTATTTTTAAAAAAAGCACAGAAATAAATCCAATTGGGTACGTAAATGGCTGTTTACCAATAATTTGCACTAAATATGCATCAACCAATTATATTTATCTGCCACATGGCCCATTCTGATATCATTTAGCTGTTTTTTCAATGCAGGTGCTACTTTTAGCGCATCTACATCAAAATCCATATGATAATCGCCATGAGACAATCTAGAAATATAAGAAACCACTGCTGCAGTACCCACACCAAAAACTTCTTGGAACAATCCCTTCTTGTGTGCATCTACAATTTCGGCAACAGATAAATTTCTCTCTTCTACTTCGTATCCCATATCTCTTAACAAAATTATAGAGCTTGCTCTAGTAACTCCTTTTAATACCGTTCCTCTATCTACACTTGGTGTAATTACCTTCCCATCAATCACAAACATCACATTCATCATACCCACTTCTTCTACATATTTATGTTCAATAGCATCTGTCCATAATACTTGATCAAAACCTTTTTGTTGTGCAAGACTCACAGGAAATAAACTTCCACCATAGTTTCCGCCATTCTTCGCAAACCCCACCCCACCTGGTGTTGCACGTGTATATTGTTGTTCAATTAAAATTTTCATTGGCGCTGAAAAATAAGCACCGCTTGGTCCAAGAATAATCATGAACTTATATGTTTGCGAAGGTCTTACTCCTAAGAAAGGATCAGTCGCAATCATAAATGGACGTATGTATAAAGAGCATTCAGGTTTATTAGGAATCCAATCTTTTTCCAAAGTAATTAATTGTTTCATGCCATCTATAAATAACCATTCTGGAACTGTTGGCATTTGCATTCGCTCTGCAGAAGTATTGAAACGAATAAAATTTTGATCTGGTCTAAAAATTACTGCATCACCTTGATCATTTTTAAAAGCTTTGATACCTTCAAAAATTGTTTGTCCATAATGCAAAACTGCAGAAGATGGATCCACTTCAAAAGGAGCATAAGGCTTAATGACTACATTTTTCCATTCACCATTTTCATAATCTGCCACTAACATATGGTCTGTGAAATTTTTACCAAAGGCAATTTCATTCATGTTGTAGGTTGGCAATTTTGGTTGCGTGTTTTTGATTACTGGAATAACTGGTGTAGACATAAACTAAATATTTAAATGTATCAATT
>JALRFB010000252.1 GCA_023256555.1 Sediminibacterium sp.
AATGGGTTAATCCTAAACTATATAAATAATAAGGGCTGTTTTGTGGTCCATCTTCCAACAAATCAATTCTGCTTTTGAAGCGAGGATATAATTGCTTGTATTCTTGTACATTTTCATTTAAGAAAAGTTGATAAAAATCTGCATAGCTTTCAAGCAAAGTATAGGAGAGATTACTAGGATTGTTTTTCTTATCAACAGCAATCCATTTTCTTGCTTCTGGAATTCTTAAAGAAGTGATAGATTCATAGATGGATTGCGTGCGATCGTTCCATTGATAATTCAACTGGGCATTGGCCTGGCTGCACAAAAACAAGATCGACAACAACAATGCTTTTCTCATAGTGTAAAAATAAAGAAAGGGTAGCTGTTAGGCTACCCTTTCTAGGAATATTTTAATACCAATTGGTACTATTTACTGTCCTTATCTGCCATTTCAGATTCAACTAAGATACGTCCGCAGTTTTCACAAACGATGATTTTCTTATGTAATCTAATTTCGCTTTGACGTTGAGGAGGAATTGAGTTAAAACATCCACCACAAGCATCTCTTTCTACTGCTACTACAGCCAAGCCATTTCTATAGCTATTTCTGATTCTGTCATAGCTGTACAATAAACGCTCGTCAATATGTGTTCTTGCGTCATCGCTCTTTGCTCTTAATTCTTTCTCTTCGATTTCTGTATCAGCAATAATTTTTTCTAATTCACCTTTTTTGTGTGTCAATACACCTTCTTTGGTAGCAATATTCTTTTTAGCATTTTCCAAAGTCTTCACTTTTTCAGCTAATTCTTCATTAGCATCGCGGATATGCTTTTCTGCCAATTTGATTTCCAAGCCCTGCATTTCAATTTCTTTATTGATTGCTTCGAACTCTCTATTGTTTTTTACATTGTCACTTTGTTGCTCGTATTTAGCCAATAAAGCTTCGCTTTCTTTGATTGCAGCTTTTTTGTCTTCAATGAACTCAGTGATACCATTAATCTCTTCTTCGATTCTTGTTTGTCTGTTCACTAAACCTTGCACTTCATCTTCCAAATCTTTTACTTCCATTGGTAATTCACCACGTAAGATTTCGATTTGATCGATGCTACTGTCAACACGTTGAAGACGGTAAAGGTTTACTAATTTTTCTTCTACTGAAAAGTCTTTGACTGATGCCATATTTCAAGTTTATTTAAGATAAGTTACCGGTTGGGTATTCACCAATGATTGGAGGACGGCAAAGGTAGGGAATTTAATGTTTAAATAAGCAACAATCAGTGCAGGAACATACTGTTCACTTTCCCCATGGCCAATATCTACCAATAAGACCTTATTATCCGCCTCAAAAAACTCGTGGTATTTGAGGTCGCTGGTGATAAAACAGTCAATATTATGCTGTTTTACTGTGTCTATTAGAAAACTTCCACTACCACCACATAAAGCAATGGTATTCAGTTGTTTATTAACTATTGGACTGTGTTTTAAAACGCTTAAGTGAAACTTTTCTTTCACCCATTGCAGGAAAGAACCTGCTTCGGTCTCCAAAGGTAGTTCACCCACTATGCCAGCGCCAATTATTTGACCTTTAGAATCCAATTTACCTGGTATAGGTGCTAGAATGCGTCTATTGGTTAATTGCAATTGGTCTGCAAGGCTTTTATTCACTCCATCTATTACATTATCTAAGTTGGTATGGAAGGCGTATAGGGCAATATTAT
>JALRFB010000253.1 GCA_023256555.1 Sediminibacterium sp.
ATACCACGTGCTTCTTCACTGTCATAAGGAATACCACTAACCATTAACATAGAACCAAGGTTAGCAAAACCTAAACCAGTTGTTCTGTAATCATAAGATAATTGTGCTACTTCTCTAGAAGGAAACTGTGCCATTAGAATAGAAATTTCTAATACAGTTTGCCATAATCTTGTTGTGTATTCAAAACCTTCAACGTCAAAGCTATTGTCTGCTTCGTTGAAGAATTTTCTTAAGTTGATAGAAGCCAAGTTACATGCAGTGTTATCTAAGAACATGTATTCAGAACATGGATTAGATGCATTGATTCTACCACCTTTAGGACAGGTATGCCATTCGTTGATAGTAGTATCGTATTGTGTACCTGGATCTGCACAACGCCAAGCAGCGTTAGCGATTTGCTCCCAAACTTCTCTTGCAGGAACTGATTTCATTACACGACCATCGGTACGTGCTTTTAATTCCCAGTTGCCATTTTCAGACAATGCTTTAAAGAAACTGTTTGGAATACGTACTGAGTTGTTTGAGTTCTGACCAGAAACGGTAGCATATGCTTCTCCTTCATAACTATTGTCATACCCTGCAGCAACTAATGCAGCTACTTTATCTTCCTCTTGTACTTTCCAATTAATAAAGTCTAATACTTCTGGATGATCTAAATCCAAGCAAACCATTTTAGCTGCTCTTCTTGTTGTACCACCAGACTTAATTGCACCAGCAGCACGGTCACCAATTTTCAAAAAACTCATCAAACCACTTGAAGAACCACCACCACTTAATTTTTCGTTTGCTCCTCTGATTTGAGAGAAGTTAGTACCCACTCCAGAACCATATTTGAAAATTCTTGCTTCTCTAGTCCACAAATCCATAATACCGCCTTCGTTCACTAAATCATCACTCACGCTTAATATAAAACATGCATGAGGTTGAGGACGCTCGTAAGCACTTGTTGATTTTTTTAATTGACCATCTACAGGATCTACATAATAATGACCTTGTGCTCCACCCGTAATACCATAGCTTTCGTGTAAACCAGTATTAAACCATTGTGGCGAGTTAGGCACACAAGCTTGGTTTAAAATACTATATACTAATTCTTCATAGAATACTTGTGCATCTTTCTCTGTTGCAAAATAACCATAACGTTCACCCCACACTCTCCAACAGTTTGCCATACGATGTGCTACTTGCTTCACTGTTGTTTCTCTACCCAAAGAACCATCAGCTTGTGGAACACCTGCTTTTCTAAAGTATTTTTGTGCTAAGATATCTGTCGCAATCTGGCTCCATTGCTTTGGAACTTCCACATTGGTCATTTCAAATACTTTTTCTCCATTTGGATTTTTAATTACGCTATCTCTGTAGTCGTACTCAAATTGATCGTAAGGAGAAACATTGTCTTTTGTAAAGCGGCGCTTAAACTGTAAGCCTTTTTTTGTTTTTGGAGTAGCCATGGTCATTATTCTATTTAGGATGTTAGTGGGTTATCCCACTAGATTTTGAAAAACCTTGATGGGTATACGAAAATATCTTTCTATAACCACAATGCAACCATGGAAATATCAACAGCTGTGGAAAAGAATTGTGGATTATTTTAAATCCTTTATCCGGCTTGATTTCCGTGATTTATCCCCACCTCACGTTAGTTTCTGCGAAAAAAAAACCTTGGATTATTGTATTTTTTAGTAATAAATAGACTTTA
>JALRFB010000254.1 GCA_023256555.1 Sediminibacterium sp.
ATACCTGACTTCTAAAACCAAGCATTTTGAAATTTTAAAATTTCAATATTGGAGCTTGATTGTATTTAAATTATTGATCTCCGCATTAATGTTGATCATTGGAGCCATCTTATTGGTGAATCAGCAATTAAATATCGGACAGTTCATTGCAGCTGAAATTGTAATTCTATTGATTTTAAATGCGGTGGAAAAACTAATATTGAATTTAGAAGTGGCTTACAATATTCTTACTGGTATTGAAAAATTAAATGCCATCAGTAATAAAAAAGTGGAAGTATTGGGAAAGACTCCTTTTATTGCAGATTCAAAAGGTATTTCAATAGAAGTGAAGAACTTAAATTTTGGCTTTGAGGCCAATAAAACACTTTTAGAAAATATTAATTTTTCTGTATCAGCTGGTCAAAAAGTATGTGTAATGGGCGATGGCGCTTCTGGTAAATCTTTATTATTAGAATTAATCGGCGGAACCCTTAAAAATTTTCAAGGTGTAGTGAATGTAAACGATATACCATTGAATAATATCAATCAAAACGAATACAGAAAAAGTATTGGTATATTCTACAATGAACAAGATATATTCGATGGCACCCTATATGATAATATTTGCATGGGCAATAACGCCATTACACCTAAAGAAATCATGGACTTAGCTGATATATTAGAAATTAGCGATTTCATTAGTCATTTACCAGAAGGCCTATACACCCCATTACAACCAACCGGCAAAGGACTTAGCACCATTATTGCTAAAAAAATATTGCTACTAAGAGCTATCACCAATCATCCTGAATTATTGATTTTAGATGAACCATTTGAATTAGCAGGTGCAGAGTCAAGTAGAAAAATATCCAACTATATTGCTTCCTTGCAAAACACTACTTGTTTTGTTGCAAGCGGTTATGTTCCTTTTGCAGAAAAATGTGATCAAATCATTTGGTTAGAGAAAGGGAAGATCAAACAAGTTGGAACCCCTCAAGTTATTTTACCTCTATTGAATAAAATATGAAAAATACTATAGAAACAATTACTAAAGAGACCAAGTATAGCCCTAAGTCGGCTAAATTTATCTATAGGTATGATAAGAATAGTAAGATTGGCTATTGGGTAGCTGGCATCTTTGCTTTTTTATTATTTATTTTATTCATGCCTTGGACACAAAATATATCTAGCACTGGTCATGTGACTACTTTATACCAAGATCAAAGACCTCAACAAATCAATACAGTTATTCCTGGTAAGATTGTTAAATGGTTTATTAAAGAAGGTGATGTTGTTAAGAAGGGAGACACTTTAGTTGAATTAGCAGACACCAAAGATGATTATTTAGACACCAACCTGGTAGCTAGAACCAAAGATCAATTGGTTTCAAAAGAACAAAAATTATTATTCTATAGCGAGAAAATCAATGCAATAGAAAGTCAAATCAAAGCCATTGAAAATAACAGAGATTTAAAAGTAAGCTCCTACGAAAATAAAATTGAACAATACAGAAGAAAATTAATCAGTGATAGTTCTGAAGTAGTATCCGCAGAAGTGGATTATAAAATTGCTACGGAACAATTAACCAGAGGTAAACAGTTATTTAATCAAGGAGTTATTCCTATGGTTGAATTAGAAAGAAGAACTGCGCAAAGCAATAAAGCTTTGGCCATATTGACCGAAAAACAACAAAAGCTTCTAAATACCAAACAAGAAA
>JALRFB010000255.1 GCA_023256555.1 Sediminibacterium sp.
CTATGAAGTGGAAAAATATTCACAAAGATCTATGGATCATGTGGAATACCCCCACCAATATGTCAAAACAGAACTGTTCAACAACGAGTGGGGAGAAATATACCTTCGAGCGGATCCCTATATTGATACCTATTTTAGCCATTATTAAATTTTTACAAATGTACTCGCACAACCTACGTGTAGCTTGCGAATTAAGGAATGAATTTATTTTGACTTTTTTACAAGAATTGTTTTAGAAAAAGTATCATGCAAGGGTTTACCATTCCATGCCAATCCAAAAAAAGATATAATCATGGTTCTGAAACAAGCTCTGATAAAGAACTGTCCAATATTGGGTCTTGTACCATCTTCTGAAACTACTTTAGTTCCTGACATCCACTTAGCTGGAGTTCTTAAAAAAATGGATTCCAATAAAAAGGTATACACCCAAGTAAATAAGAAGAAAAATGCACCGAATCTTACTGGATAAAACCCCCAATAAAAAACATAAAAATTATACCATTGATACAAGAAATAAGCCAGTATGAATATAAAAATGGTATCAAATAAAAAATGGAAAATACGGGTTCCATCTCCAAATGTTTGTGTTGTGGGGTTCATGATGCAAAAATATTGCTTTTTGTTAGTTATTTTTGCTGAAAGTATGCAACTATGACATTGATACAAGAATTAAGATGGAGAGGTATGATTCAAGATATTATGCCAGGAACTGAAGAATTGTTTGAAAAAGAACAAGTATCTGGATATATCGGTTTTGACCCTACTTCAGATAGTTTGCATATTGGCAGCTTAGTTCCCATTTTATTATTGGTGCATTTACAAAGAGCTGGACACAAACCTTTTGCTTTAGTAGGAGGCGCAACGGGTATGGTGGGTGATCCAAGTGGAAAAAGTGAAGAGCGTAATTTATTAAGTGAAGAAACCTTAGCTTTTAATTTAGCTGGTGTAAAAAAACAATTATCACATTTCTTAGATTTTGATGCTTCGAAATCGAACGCTGCAGAAATAGTAAATAACTATGATTGGTTCAAAGATTTTAGCTTCTTACATTTTATAAGAGATGTGGGCAAGCATATTACTGTGAACTATATGATGTCTAAGGATAGTGTAAAGAAAAGATTGGAAGGTGATAATGGAATGAGCTTTACAGAGTTTACTTATCAATTGGTTCAAGGATATGATTTCTACTGGTTGTACCAAAACAAAAACTGTAAAGTGCAAATGGGCGGAAGTGATCAGTGGGGAAATATTACCACTGGTACAGAAATTATTAGAAGAAAAACTGGAGGCGAAGCATTTGCATTTACTTGTCCTTTAATCACCAAAGCAGATGGAGGAAAATTTGGTAAAACAGAGAAAGGAAATGTTTGGTTAGATCCTACTAAAACATCACCTTATCAATTTTATCAATTCTGGTTAAATGCAAGTGATGAAGATGCAACAAAATGGATTAAAATATTCACTCTATTAGAACCTTCTGTGATTGATAATTTAATTGCAGAACATGCTAACGCTCCACAATTAAGAATCTTACAAAAAGCATTGGCTGCAGAATTAACAAAAATGGTACATAGCGAAGCGGATTTAACTTTTGCCATTCAAGCCACTGAAATTTTATTTGGCAATGCCACTACAGAAGTATTGCAATCATTGAACG
>JALRFB010000256.1 GCA_023256555.1 Sediminibacterium sp.
AAGCCATCACTTCTGTTTTGGATTGCGCTGTTTTCTCTTCGAGATTTTTATCTGTTACTCCTTCAAAGGCATCTTGAATGATGTGACTACCAATATTACTTGTCATAATAATAATGGTGTTTTTAAAGTTCACTGTTCTGCCTTTATTGTCTGTTAAATGACCATCATCCAATACTTGCAACAATATATTCCAAACATCCGGATGTGCTTTTTCAATCTCATCCAATAAAACAACACTATAGGGTTTTCTTCTCACCGCTTCTGTCAATTGGCCACCTTCATCATAGCCAACATATCCCGGAGGAGCACCCACTAGTCTAGACACAGCATGTTTTTCTTGATACTCACTCATATCAATTCTAGTCATCATGCTATCGTCATCAAATAAATAGTTGGCCAATGCTTTTGCAAGTTCTGTCTTACCCACACCAGTAGTACCTAAAAATATAAAGGAGCCAATGGGTTTTTTAGGATCTTGTAATCCTGCTCTACTTCTTCTAATAGCATCAGACACTGCTGTAATGGCTTCTTCTTGACCAATTACTCTTTGATGCAATTCGTCTTCCAAATGCAATAATTTTTCTCTTTCCGATTGCATCATTTTACTAACAGGAATACCAGTTGCTTTGGCAATATTTTCTGCAATATCTTCCGCATCTACTTCTTCCTTCATCAATCTTTTACCATTTGATCCAAACTCGTTTAATTGCTTAGTAAATTCCACCAACTGAGTTTCTTCTTCTTTTATTTTACCATATCTAATCTCTGCCACTTTCCCATAATCACCATTACGCTCAGCCACTTCGGCTTCCTGCTTGAATTTTTCAATATTGGTTTTGCATTTTTGTACTTTATCAACCAATTCTTTCTCTTGAGACCACTTTGCTTTTAAAGTATCTTGCTCCACCATTAAATTGCTAATTTCAATATTTAAAGCTTTTAATTGATCAGGATTATTCTCTCTTTTAATAGCTTCTCTTTCAATCTCTAATTGACGTATTTGTCTCATTAAAGTATCTAACTCTTCTGGCATAGAGTTCATCTCCAATCTTAACTTAGCTGCACTCTCGTCAATTAAGTCAATAGCTTTATCGGGCAAAAAACGATCTGTAATATACCTGCTAGATAATTCCACCGCAGCAATAATGGCTTCGTCTTTAATTCTTACATGATGGTGTGTTTCATAACGCTCCTTTAATCCTCTCAAGATAGATATTGCGTCTTCTTTAGTAGGTTCGTCAATCATGACTTTTTGGAATCTTCTTTCCAATGCCTTGTCTTTCTCAAAAAACTTTTGATACTCCGATAGTGTAGTGGCACCTATTGCTCTTAATTCACCTCTTGCTAAAGCTGGCTTTAAAATATTGGCAGCGTCCATTGCACCTTCACCACCACCTGCACCTACTAAAGTATGGATCTCGTCGATAAATAATATCACTTCTCCATCACTTGTAGATACTTCTTTTACCACACCTTTCAATCGCTCCTCAAATTCACCTTTGTATTTTGCACCGGCAATCAATTGACCCATATCCAATGCATAAATAATTTTACTCTTTAAATTATCTGGCACATCACCATTCACAATTCTCATCGCCAAACCTTCCGCAATAGCAGTTTTACCCACGCCAGGCTCACCTACTAATATT
>JALRFB010000257.1 GCA_023256555.1 Sediminibacterium sp.
TGGGTAAAGGATATTATGGATCGGTAACAACTTCTGACAAAGCATTAATGCCTTTCCCTGCATTAAAAATGGGACCTGGTGATTCTGCAAGAAGTCATACTGCAGACGAGTTTATCTTTTTAAAAGAGATTGAGGAAGGTGTTTTAACTTATATACAATTACTTTCAACTATTTTTACATCATGAGTAAGCTTTGGCAAAAAAACAGTAAGGTTGCTACATCAGTAGAAAAATTTACTATCGGAAACGATCAATCAATGGATCTATATCTTGCCGCATATGATGTGCTTGGTTCTATTGCACATACAACCATGTTGGCTGAAGTGGGATTGTTAACTGCAGACGAACAGATGCAATTAAAAAATGCCTTAATTGAAATTTACAAAACAATTGAATCTGGTAATTTCTCTTTAGAACCAGGTGTAGAAGATATTCATTCACAGGTAGAAATTTTATTAACTCAAAAATTGGGGGATATTGGAAAGAAAATTCATAGTGCAAGAAGTAGAAATGATCAAGTTTTGGTGGATTTAAAATTATTCTTAAGGGCAGAAATTATTTTGTTGAGTCAATCTGTTCAAGATTTTTTTGAATTATTGCAATCAAAGAGTGAAGCACATAAAAATGATTTATTGCCAGGCTACACACATTTACAATTGGCCATGCCTTCTTCTTTTGGATTATGGTTAGGTGCTTATGCGGAGAGTTTGGTAGACGATATGACCATCTTGCAAGCTGCTTTTACTGTAGTGAATAAGAACCCATTAGGTTCTGCAGCAGGGTATGGTTCTTCTTTCCCTATTAATAGAACTAGAACAACCGAATTACTTGGTTTTGAAACTTTGAATTATAATGTTGTCTATGCCCAAATGGGAAGAGGCAAGGCCGAACGTGTTACAGCAAGTGCTATGGCTAATATTGCTGATACCTTGTCTAGATTGAGTATGGATGCCTGTTTATTTTTGAATCAAAATTTCGGGTTCATTAGTTTCCCTGAAGAGTTAACGACAGGTTCTAGTATCATGCCTCATAAAAAGAATCCGGATGTATTTGAATTAATCAGGTCTCATTGCAACAGAATTAAAGCTTTGCCTAATGAAATTATGATGATGACTACTAATTTGCCTTCTGGTTATCATCGTGATTTACAGCTTTTAAAAGAGCACTTGTTTCCAGCGTTCAATCAATTAAGATCATGTATTGAAATGGCTGGCTTAATGGTTCAAAATATGGAGGTAAAGAAAAATTTACTAGAAGACGCTAAGTATCAATATTTATTTAGTGTGGAAGAAGTAAACAAGTTAGTGAACAATGGAATGCCTTTCAGAGATGCTTATAAGCAAGTTGGTTTATCTATTGAAGCAGGTATTTTTACTTATTCAACTCAATTAACACATACGCATGAAGGAAGTATAGGTAACCTTTGTAATGAAGAAGTAGCAAAAGAAATGAAGAAAGTAGTAGCTTTGATGCCTATTGAAAAAGTAGAAAAGCAATTAAATAAATTAATTAACCGATAGAATTTATTGTATGAAAAAAGGATTATTGATTGTAGGACTTGTAGTAACCATATTTGCAAATGCTCAAACAAAAAAAACAACTACTGTAACTAACCCCAAGTTGGCTATCACTTATACAGCTGCTCAAG
>JALRFB010000258.1 GCA_023256555.1 Sediminibacterium sp.
CTGAGTTCTGTAGTAGGTTTAGCAAGAAAAAATTCATTATGGCCTTTGCCTTTTGCAACATCTTGTTGTGGAATTGAGTTCATGGCAACCATGGCATCGCATTATGACTTATCAAGATTTGGATCTGAGCGTGTAGGTTTTTCTCCACGTCAGTGTGATTTATTAATGGTAATGGGAACCATCGCAAAAAAAATGGCGCCAGTGTTAAGACAGGTTTATATTCAAATGGCAGAACCTCGTTGGGTAATTGCTGTAGGCGCTTGTGCTTCTAGTGGTGGCATTTTTGATACATACAGTGTGTTGCAAGGAATTGATCAAGTCATTCCAGTGGATGTGTATGTTCCAGGTTGTCCTCCAAGACCTGAAGCTATTATTGATGGCTTTATGAAAGTGCAAGATTTAGTTGGACAAGAAAGTGTAAGAAGAAGAAATAGTGATCAATACAAAGCATTATTAAACAGCTACGGCATTCAATAAAAATACTATGGCTTTGAGCAACGAATACATACAAGAACAATTAGTAGCAAAATTTGGAGAGCAGGTTTTTGCTTTTAGTACTGCTACTGGTATGTTATCTTTTGAATCTTCAAAAGAATTGAATTTAAAAGTTTTACAATTCTTGTATGACGAACCTAGTTTGAGTTTTACTTTTTTAACTGATTTATGTGCAGTGAACTATCCTGATAATGTAGGAGCTGAATTAGTTGTGGTGTATCACTTGCATAATTTAAAAGAGAATGTAAGAGTAAGATATAGCATAGCAACTTCAATTGCTACACCAGATATTTTTACTGCAACAAAATTATTTGAAGCAGCTAATTGGATGGAGCGTGAAACCTATGATTTCTTTGGTGTAAACTTTGTGGGTCATCCAAATTTGAAACGTATTTTAAATGTAGATGAAATGGATTATTTCCCACTAAGAAAAGAGTTCCCTTTAGAAGATCAAACTAGAATTGATAAGGACGATGAAATGTTTGGTAGAGGTTAATACAATTTATCAGCAGTAAGCGCAAATAAAAAAACATGGAAGCAAATCAAAATATCATTTTACCAGAAGGCTCAATAGAAAAGCAAACCACCACTTTGAATTTTGGTCCGACGCATCCTGCAACGCATGGTGTGTTTCAAAATATTATGGAAGTAGATGGAGAGCGTGTTGTATCTACAGAGCAAACAGTTGGCTATATCCATCGTGCATTTGAAAAATTGGCAGAAAGAAGACCTTTATATCAAGTAACTCCTATTACCGATAGATTAAACTATTGTAGTAGCCCTATCAATAATATGGGTTGGCATATAACTTGCGAAAGATTCTTACAAATTGAAACACCAAAGCGTGTAGATTATTTGAGAATCATCATTATGGAATTGGCTCGTATTTCTGATCACTTGATTTGTAATTCTATTGTGGGTGTGGATACAGGTGCTTACACAGGTTTCTTGTATGTAATGCAATACAGAGAATTGATTTATGAAATCTATGAAGAAGTTTGTGGATCAAGATTAACCACCAATATTGGTAGAATTGGAGGATTTGAAAGAAACTTTACCAATACAGCTTTCACTAAATTGGAAAAATTCTTAAATGAATATCCAAAGGTGTTAAAAGAATTCGAAAGTTTGTTTACAC
>JALRFB010000259.1 GCA_023256555.1 Sediminibacterium sp.
AGGAGACATTGTCTCTATCGATTTAGGAGTGATTTTAAACGGGTGGCATGGAGATCATGCTTATACCTTTATATTAGGAGAAGCAGCTCCTGAAGCGATTCAATTAGTTAAAGTGACTAAAGAATCTTTATACAAAGGAATTGAAAAAGCCATTGTGAATAATAGAGTGGGTGATATTGGTTATGCTATTCAAGAGCATACTGAAAAACTACACGGATATGGAGTAGTGCGTGAATTAGTAGGTCATGGTTTAGGAAAAGAGTTACACGAAGATCCACAAGTGCCTAATTATGGAAAAAGAGGCACTGGATTAAAGATGAAAGAGAATTTAGTATTGGCAATTGAGCCAATGATTAATTTAGGAACACATAAAGTATTTACAGACGAAGATGGATGGACAGTGAAAACACAGGATGGTAAAGTGTCTGTTCATTTTGAACATGATGTATGTGTAAAATCTGGTCAAGCATTGATACTATCTGATTTTTCTATTATTGAAGCTGCAGAAAAAGCCAATCAAAATTTAAATAGTTCTTACTATTAATTAGTGCATTATGCAGCCCACAAAAGCCATTATTATTGGAGGAGGTGCAGCAGGTTTTTTTTGTGCCATTCGATTGGCAGAATTACATCCCGATTGGAATATACAAATCATAGAAAAGTCTTCTAAGGTATTATCTAAAGTAAAAGTAAGTGGTGGCGGACGTTGTAATGTAACGCATGCATGCCCTGATGTAGAAAATTTATTACAGAAATATCCAAGAGGTTCAAGGTTTTTGAAAAAAGCCTTTTATCAATTTGCAACAAAAAATACCATTGAATGGTTTGCTGCGAATGATGTGAAATTGCATACAGAGAAGGATGGAAGAATGTTTCCAACTACCAATAATTCTGAAACAATTATACAATGTTTTTTAAAAAAAATAGATCAATATAAAATCAAATTGCTTTTGCAAACAGAAGTAGTTGAGGTAAAAAAAGATAATGATTTTATATTGCATTTATCTAACGGCGATCAAATACATGCAGATATTATTTGTGTGGCAACAGGAGGCATGTTAAAAGCGGATAAATTACAGTGGTTAATAGCATTGGGTCATGAGATTGTTGCACCAGTACCTTCTTTGTTTACTTTTAATGTTGCTCAAAAAAATATTACTACATTGATGGGTGTAGCGGTGGAGCATGCAAGTATACAATGGAAAGGAAATAAACATGTAGAGCATGGACCATTATTAATCACCCATTGGGGAATAAGTGGACCTGCTGCGATTAAATTATCTGCATGGTGTGCAAGAGAAATGGCTGCAGAAAATTATGATGGTGCTATTCAAATTAATTGGGTGCCCATGTATAATACGCAAAGTTTAAAAATGGAGTGGTTGAATTTTAGAACAGATTTTGGTAAAAGAGAAATGGGCAACAAAAATCCGTTTGGATTACCACAAAGACTTTGGCAATATTTATTGCAAGAAGCAAATATTTTATCTGGAACAAAATGGGCAGATGTGAAAAGTGCAGAACAAAATAGCTTGATTCAACTGCTCACCACCTACACGCTAACTATAAAAGGTAAAACCACTTTTAAAGAAGAATTCGTTACCTGTGGTGGAGTAGATATAGCAGGAATA
>JALRFB010000025.1 GCA_023256555.1 Sediminibacterium sp.
GATTTGTGGGTAATAAAGCAAAAGCTGCTATTCAAGAAGGTGTGGTGATTGGCGTAAAGGATATGGGTGCAGGTAAATTTATTTATATGGCAGATGATCCAATTTTTAGAAATTTCTGGGAAGCAGGAAAATTAATTTTAGCTAATGCAGTTTTCTTTAATGGCAAATAATATACATAATTCTATGAAGAAAGTTCTATTGTTGATCATTGGAGTAAGTTTATTCAATTGTCATATATACGCTCAGCAAAATGCAGCTTCTATTTATGCAGGCATCAAAAAATTGAGTGTGATGGGTTCTGTTTTATACATTGCAGCACATCCAGACGATGAAAACAATAGCTTCTTACCATATTTAACTAAAGAAAAAAATTACAGAACAGCTTATTTAAGTTTAACAAGAGGCGATGGCGGACAAAATTTAATTGGGAAAGAACAAGGTGTTGAATTGGGTTTAATTAGAACACAAGAGCTTCTCGCCGCAAGAAGAATTGACGGAGCAGAACAATATTTCTCCACTGCATATGAATTTGGATTTAGTAAATCTGCAGAGGAGGCATTGAGCATTTGGGATCATCAAAAAGTATTAAGTGATGTAGTTTGGGTGATTCGAAAATTTCAACCCGATATTATCATTACGAGATTTCCAGGTGATGCAAGAGCTGGACATGGACACCATGCAGCTTCAGCCATTATAGCAAATGAAGCTTTTTTAGCTGCGTCTGATCCAACTAAATTTCCAGAACAATTAAAATTGGGTGTGACTGTTTGGAAAGCTAAACGTATTTTATGGAACACATTTAATTTTGGTTCAATTAATACCACTAATAATAATCAATTTAAATTGGAAGTAGGTGGTTACAATACGCTTGAAGGTAAAAGCTATGGAGAAATTGGTGCAGAAGCAAGAACTATGCATAAAAGTCAAGGAGAAGGTAGGCCAAGAAGAAGAGGGGTTAGTTATGAATTTTTTGAAACAACTGGCGGGGATGCTCCACAAAATGATTTATTAGATGGGATAGATATTAGTTGGTCAAGGTTAGGTGCACCTTTAATTCAAGAGCAAGTGACATCAATTATTAAGCAATACAATATTGAAAAGCCTGCTGCCATTGTTCCATCATTAATTGATCTGTATTCAAAAGTGAAAGCTTTACCAAATTCTGTTTGGAAAAACTATGAGTTACAGCAAATTCAAAATTTAATTAAAGACGCAGCTGGTTTATTTATTGAAGCTACTGCTCAAAAGGCTCAAGTAATCCCTGGTGAAAATTTGGCTATACAAATATTGGTGAATCAAAGAGCAGATTTGACATCAAGTATTATGAATATACAGATGCCTGCTAAAGATACTTCAATAAAAAGACCATTGTTGAATAATCAAAATGTTCAAATAGATTATAGTTTTAAAGTGGCAAGCAATACCACTATTTCTCAACCATATTGGTTATTGAAACCCAAAATGGAAGGAATGTTTGATGTAAGTGATTATACTTTGATTGGCAAAGCAGAAAATGATCCTACATTTTTCATAACAGTAAATGTGAATTTTAACGGAACAGATTTTGCGTATTCTCAACCTATTCAATATAAATATACTGATCCAACTAAGGGAGATGTTTATCAACCCATTGCGGTGATTCCAGCAAAAGAGATAAAGTACGATAAAGAAGTATACTTAATGCGCGATAAAAAGCCCATTGAAATAAGTTATCAGCAAATAGATCATCAAGGAATTACAGAACACAAAAAAGTATTGATTCAATCATCGCATGCTGAATTGCCCACATCAAGTGATGCAATTTTTAGAAAAACTATTCAGTATGATCATATCCCTACATTAAATTACTTCCCAACTGCTACAACAAAAATTGTTGATATTGAAGTGCGTGCCAAAAAAGCTAAAGTGGGTTATATAGATGGAGCAGGTGATAAATTGCCCGAAGCTTTAACTGCATTGGGGTATCAAGTGGTCAATTTAAAAGAGTCGGATATAACAATAGAAAACCTTAGTACACTAGATGCTATTGTTGTAGGAATAAGAGCATACAATATGTATGAGTGGATTACTGAGAAAAACGATATAATTAATCAATTTATTCAACAAGGAGGTAACTATATTGTACAATACTTAAAAAGTAATCAAGTAGGTATTAATAAAGTAAAAGTAGGGCCTTATGCTTTTTCAGTGAATGCTTCAAAAAGAGTTACTCAAGAAAATGTACCTGTAGATTTTATTTTACCTAACCATCCTATATTGAACACCCCAAATAAAATTACTAGTACAGATTTCGAACATTGGGTGCAAGAGAGAAGTACTTATCAAGCAGAGAACATAGATACTCATTTTGAAATGCCATTATCTATGCATGATGTTAATGAACCAGCCTCAAACGGAAGTTTACTAATTGCACCTTATGGGAAAGGTAATATGGTTTATGCAAGTATAACTTTGTTCAGACAATTGCCAGCAGGTAATCCAGGAGCTTATAAATTATTAGCCAATTTGGTAGAATTGCCCAAGCATTAGTCCAACCATTTCATTTTTTTGGATACAAAGAATACCATTATTCCTAGGCTTATTACCGTCAGGCCACCAAGCATCATCTGCTTGCCTGTAGAAATAAAAATAGCTACCCAAATCGCAATAGCAATTAATAATGGAATTGGATAAAGTGGCATTTTCCAAGGGAAAAAGTCTTTGCCTTTTCTTTTTACTAATAATAAAAGCCCGATAGCTTGTCCAATAAATTGGATTAGAATTCTCATGGCTAATATGGCGTCTATCACTTCTTTTAATCTAAATAATAAACTAAATACAAAAGCAATACCACCTAGTACTAAAAGAGATCTATGCGGGAAATTTAAGGTAGGATGTAGTTCTGCAAAATAGTTGAAGAAAGATTTGTCTTTTGCAGCTGCATATGGGATTCTACTATATCCAAGGGTAGCTGCAAATAAAGAGGCGAATGCCACAAGTAAAATTAATATAGTTACAATTGATCCTGCATTGGTGCCATACAAAGCTTGTATATAAGCACTCACTACGTATTTACTTTGCACAATGGTTTCAAAGGGAAGTACACTTGCAACACTTATATTCATTGCTAAATAAAGTATTGCAATGCCAGTGATAGAGATAAACATACTTCTAGGAATATTCTTGCTTGGGTTCTTTATTTCTCCACCCAAATGACAAACATTATAATATCCTAAATAACTATAAATCGTTTTTACACTGGCGAATCCAAGTGCTGCAGCAAAGCCATGCTTCATCTCCAATCCATCATTGATATGTTGTATAGGTGCAAAGAAATTTCCATGTAAAATACCTCCAAAAATAATCCATAACATAGTAGTTAAAACGCCTACCCATAAGAATACAGAAATCTTACCAATCGATTCGATTTTTCTGTATAATAAACTAATTACTAAAATAACCACTGCACCACTTACTGCTTTCTCTTGCCACACTGAAAAATGAAAAAAGTAATTAGCATATTGAGAAAATCCAATTGCTGCAGAAGCAATCACCAAAGGAGCCTGTATCATGGTTTGCCAAACAAATAAAAAACTCATTAACTTACCCCATTTCTCCCCATAGCCTTCTTTTAAAAAATGGAAACTTCCGCCAGCTTTTGGAAGTGCAGCACCTAATTGACTCCAAACCATTGCATCTAAATAAGACAAAACAGCACCTGCAATCCAAGCATATAAAAAGTAGGGACCACCCATAATTTGTGCCACCACACTTAGTACAACAAATGGACCTATGCCTACCATATCGATCATATTAATGGCAGTTGCATGTAAAAGACTTAATTTGCGCTCTAGTTTGACATTCATGCTATATCTAGTATATTTAGTGAATAGTACAACAAGATAACACAATTAGTAAAAAGATGGATTCGAATTTTAAAACAGTCGATTGGGCGTATAGTTCCAGTATATATGAAGTTAATATTAGACAGTATACAGAAGAAGGTACATTTAAAGCATTTGAGCAACATATTCCTAGGTTGAAAGATATGGGGGTGGATATTTTATGGTTAATGCCCATTACACCCATTAGTCAAGAAGGTAAAAAGGGAAGTTTAGGAAGTTATTATGCTTGTAGTAGTTACACTAAAATCAATCCAGAATTTGGAAAAGAGAAAGATTTAATGTCTCTAATTCAAACGGCACATTCATTGGGTATGAAAGTCATTATTGATTGGGTAGCGAATCATACAGGAAGACATCATGAATGGATGCAACATCATCCAGAATGGTTTACTCAAGATGCTGAAGGCCATTTTACAGAAAGAAATGGTTGGGAGGATGTAGTAGATTTAAATTTCAATAACAAAGCCATGCGTGCCGCATTACAAAATGCAATGCATTATTGGGTGAATACTTTTGATATTGACGGATTTAGATGTGATATGGCTCATTTGGTACCATTGGATTTTTGGAAAGAAGTACGACAATCTTTTAATGAATCCAAACCTTTGTTTTGGTTGGCAGAATGTGAAGTGAGAGACTATCATCAAGTGTTTGACGCTACATATGCTTGGCATTGGATGCATGTTTCAGAAAAGTTAGCCAGAAATGAAGTAGGGGTGCACGATATTTATAATGTATTACATGAGTATGCAAATTATCCAGAGGGAGCAATTAAGTTATTGTATACAAGCAATCATGATGAGAATAGTTGGAATGGAACCGAATCCGAAAAATATGGGCCTGCTGCAAAACCATGGGCTGTCTTTGCACATACTTGGAAAGGGATGCCTTTGATATATAGTGGGCAAGAACTACCCCTTAAAAAAAGATTGCAATTTTTTGATAAAGATGCTATAGAGTGGAATACTGAACCCTTTTTACATGATTTCTATAAAACTTTATTAGAACTTAAAAAGCAAAATCCAGTTCTAATCAAAGGGGAGACATTTATATTGCCTAGTTCTGATCATCGTGTAATGGCCTATATAAGACATCATCAAGATCAAGTAATTTTAGTGGTTTTAAATGTTTCTAATGAACATTGCACCATTCAGTGTAATCATGATTTATTGAATGGTACATTTAAACAAGTTTTCTCAGGGATGCAATACAGGATGGATGGGTACAATCAGTTTGAATTGATGCCAGGGGATTATTTTGTCTACGTTAAAGTTTAATTGTTTCTTTTTTCTTGTTGATAGGCAATAAATTCCATCATTTCACTTAGATCAAAACTACTTAGGTTTTGACTGGCTTTTAATCCTGCTTTTTGAGCAACTAATACTCCGTATTTGCAATCATCAAATCCATCTATTTCGTGTGCATCTGGGTCAATGGAAATTAAAACATCTTTTTCTAAAGCTTGTTCTATATATCTCCAGTCCATATCTAATCTTCTAGGATGGGCATTTAATTCTAATACTACATTATGCTCTGCGCAGGCATCAATTAAGGCTGTATGATCTACAGGATAACCTTTTCTACTTAATAGTAAACGTCCAGTAGGGTGCCCCAAAATGCTTGTATAAGGATTGGCAACAGCAGTTAATAAACGAGACATTGCTTTTTCTTCCGTCATCTTTAGGTTTGAGTGAACAGAAGCAATCACAATATCAAATTGGGCTAAAATCTCTTCAGGATAATCTAAGCTACCATCATTTAAAATATCTGATTCTATACTTTTAAATATCACAAAAGGCGCCAATTTTTTATTTAAGGCATCTATTTCTTTGTGTTGGGCCAAAATTCTTTCAATAGAAAGTCCATTGGCATAAAAAGCAGATTTAGAGTGGTCGCTTATCACTAAATATTCAAAACCTTTTTCAATAGCAGCTTTGGCCATTTCTTCTATTGAATGAATGCCGTCACTCCAAGTGCTATGAGAATGAATAATGCCTTTAATATCAGTACTTTGAATTGGAGTAGCCAATTTTTTACGATTTGCTACCTTGTCTAAAATAGTAGGAAGCTCTCTTTGAGCGGCAGGGATAAAACCAATTTCTAGTAAATCAAATATGTCTTGTTCCTCTTTGAATGAAGTGGATTCCATTTGGTCTAGCTTAAACGTAGGCAAATTGCAAATGGCTTCCCATAATTTTTCACTACATGAAAGCTTAAACTGATTGAAAATAAATTGATTAGCGCTAGAAAAATACCATCTAATTTCAAACTGATCTGATCCTTTACTACTTATATAGTCCGTTTCTTGTTTGCAATGGAAGTTTTTTTCTTCCAGCCAAGACAATAATTTTTTTTCAGAAAGGGTAGTCAAAACCTCTAAAAAGTCCAAACTTTCCATTTGTCTAGCATATGCGCCAGAGATGGAATGTCTTTCTTCAGGAAAATTTTGAGACAATGCTAACAACAAAGAAGTAGTTATATTTTCTAATTCTTGGTATAAATAACTACCCTGATGTTGTAAATAAAATTCTAAAGCTTCTTTAATATTTTGTTGTGTCTTCGCGCCAAAACCTTTGTAATGGATTAATCTATTTTCATCACATGCATATAATAATTCACCAACAGATTCTATTTCTAATTCTTTCCAAATGGTGGCTATTTTTTTTGGCCCCAATCCTTTTATTTTGATCATCTCCAAAATTCCTGGAGGTGTCTTTTGTATATACTCATCCAATACATCCAAATGATTCGTTGCAATAATTTGTTGAATTTTTTTTCCAATGGCTTCTCCAATGCCTCTTACAGAAAACAATTGAGCAGGGTCCATTTCGGTTACTGGGTCGGTAAGCTTATCTAGTGTGAAAGCCGCGTTGGCGTAGGATTTGGTCTTAAAAGGATTCTCGCCATGAATATCCATTAGCTTAGCAAGTAAACTAAAGTATTCTGCAATTTCATAATTATGCATGAGTAAAGTTAAATAAAAACTTTGAGCATGATTTAGTGATAGAATAGGGGGATAAAAAAATCCCTCCGAGTAATCGGAGGGACTTTGAATATTATCCGAGGATAATTATTTCTTTTTAGCAGCTTTCTTAGCAGCTTTCTTCTTAGGAGCAGCTTTTTTAGCAGCTTTCTTAGGAGCAGCTTTTTTAGCAGCTTTCTTAGCAGCTTTCTTCTTAGGAGCAGCTTTTTTAGCAGCTTTCTTAGGAGCAGCTTTTTTTACAGCTTTCTTAGCAGCTTTTTTTGGAGCAGCTTTCTTAGCAGCTTTTTTTGCAGTTGCCATGTTTTTTAGATTTAATGGTTAGTAAATATGCATTAAAAGTAAAAACTTTTTTAATAACTACAAAAATTTTTTTTTAAGCCACTACTTCCACTGGCAAAACTGAAACGGTAGTTTTGTTGTTTCTGCCTTTTTTGAACTCTACCACTCCGTTTGCAAGAGCGAATAAAGTAAAGTCAGAACCTACACCTACGTTCTTACCAGGGTGGTATTGAGTACCTCTTTGACGGATTAAGATATTGCCGTTTAAAGCTGGTTGTCCACCAAATATCTTAACGCCTAATCTTTTACTTTGTGAGTCACGGCCGTTCTTTACGGAACCTTCACCTTTCTTGTGTGCCATAGTATCTTAGTTTAAGCTATGTTTTCAATTTTGATTTGAGTATAATGTGTTCTGTGACCGTGTTTCTTGCGGAAACCCTTTCTTCTCTTCATTTTAAAAGCGATCACTTTATCACCTTGAACTAAGTCATTAGTAATTTCAGCCTTCACAACCGCCTTTGTAGCGAAAGAAATGCTTCCATTATTATCAACGAATAATACATCGTTGAATTCAACTTTGTCTCCAGTTTTACCTTGCAGGTGAGGTACATACAAGCTATCTCCTGCTTGTACTTTGAATTGTTGTCCTGCGATTTTTACTACTGCTAACATAATGTCCAAAATTAGGACGGCAAAGGTAACTAATTATCTGCCAATTTACAAGCAATTATTAAAAAATAAAAAAACCTGCTTTAAAAGCCCTCTTCTACCTAATTTTGTGACGGCCAGTTGGTCATTAACCCATGAATATCAAATCTTTATTTGCCAAGCCCTTTGCTCATTACATATATAATAAGCAAGTAAAAGAGCAGGCTTTAGCTGTAAAAAATCAAGAAAGTATTCTAAATCAATTAGTTAGAGCGGCTTCAAACACAGTTTTTGGGAAACAGCACCATTTTGACCAAATCAAAGACTATAAAAGCTTTAAGCAAAATGTTCCCATAAGGGATTATGAAGGATTCAAAACCTATATTGAGCAAATCAAAGCAGGTAAAGCTAATATTTTATGGAAGGGTAAACCATTGTATTTGGCTAAGACTAGTGGCACTACCAGTGGGGTGAAATACATACCAATTAGTAAAGAATCTATTTCGAATCACATCAATGGTGCCAGAGATGCCATACTTACTTATATGGCAAGTACAGGGAATGTCGATTTTGCCGGTGGTAAAATGATCTTTTTAAGTGGGTCCCCAGTGCTTGAGAGAATTGGAGGAATTCCCACAGGTAGATTAAGTGGAATAGTGAATCATCATGTACCAGCTTATTTAAGAGGGAATCAACTACCAACCTATACAACCAATTGTATTGAAGAATGGGAAGAGAAATTAGATAAAATCGTTGAAGAGACCCTTGGGAAAGATCTTACTTTAATAGGGGGTATCCCACCTTGGATGCAAATGTATTTTGATAGAATTGTAGAACTGACAGGCAAACCAGTTAAAGAAGTCTTCCCTAATCTACAAGTTTTAGTCCAAGGAGGGGTGAATTTTGAACCATATAAAGCCAAATTATTTGAAACAATTGGCAAACCAATAGACACTATTGAATTATTTCCGGCAAGTGAAGGTTTCTTTGCATTTCAAGATCAAAGAGATCAGGCTGGCTTATTATTGAATACCAATAGTGGAATCTTTTTTGAGTTTGTACCCTTGTCGGAAATACACAATGAAAACCCTACTAGATATAGTTTAGCAGAGGTTAAATTAAATGAGCAATATGCTTTAATCATAAATAATAATGCCGGCTTGTGGGGTTATAATATAGGAGATACAATAAAATTTGTTAGTCTTAACCCTTACAAGGTTGTTGTTACAGGAAGAGTAAAGCATTTTATTTCTGCCTTTGGCGAACATGTTATCGGAGAAGAAGTAGAGCAAGCTATGCTAAAAGCAACTGCTGAAATGGACGCACAAGTCATTGAATTTACAGTGGCTCCTTTTATTCAAAAAGCAGCAGGCAAGAGCTATCATGAATGGTTGATTGCATTTGAAAAGAAGCCTAAAGACATGGAGGCTTTTGCTCAATTATTAAACAAGTATATGTGCGAAAAAAATGTGTACTACAACGATTTGATTTCCGGGAATATATTAGAGCCATTACATATTACTGTATTGGAAAAAGATGCTTTCATCAATTATATGAGAGGGGAGGGAAAATTGGGAGGTCAAAACAAAGTGCCTAGATTAAGTAACGATAGAAAATTAGCTGAG
>JALRFB010000260.1 GCA_023256555.1 Sediminibacterium sp.
TTTAGTTTGTGTGGATCTGATTTTGTGGAGATGTTTGTGGGTGTGGGTGCTAGCCGTGTGCGTGACTTGTTTAAGCAAGCAAGAGAGAAAGCACCTTGTATTATTTTTATTGATGAGATTGATGCGATTGGTCGTGCACGTGGTAAGAATGCCATGATGAGCAACGACGAACGTGAAAATACCTTGAACCAATTGCTAGTGGAGATGGATGGATTTGGTGGAGATACTGGTATCATTATTTTGGCTGCTACTAACCGTCCAGATGTGTTGGATAGCGCTTTATTAAGACCAGGAAGATTTGACCGTCAAATTTCTATCGATCGTCCAGATGTAAAAGGTAGAGAAGAAATTTTTAAAGTTCACTTAGGTCCTATTAAAGTTTCTGAAAGTTTAGACATTCATAAATTAGCAGAGCAAACTCCAGGTTTTGCTGGTGCAGATATTGCAAATGTTTGTAACGAAGCTGCATTGATTGCTGCACGTAAAGGAAAGTCTGGTGTTGAAATGAAAGATTTCCAAGATGCTATTGATAGAGTAATCGGTGGATTAGAAAAGAAAAATAAAATTATCTCTAAGGACGAGAAAGAAGTAATTGCTTACCACGAAGCAGGTCATGCTATTTGTGGTTGGTACTTAGAACACGCTTATCCATTATTAAAAGTAACCATTGTTCCAAGAGGTACTGCTGCATTAGGATATGCACAATACACCCCTAAAGAACAATATTTATATACCATTGAACAATTAACTGATCAAATGTGTATGACTTTGGGTGGTCGTGCTGCTGAACAAATTTTCTTTGGTAAAATTTCTACAGGCGCTTCTAACGACTTGCAACAAATTACTAGAATGGCTTACTCTATGGTAACCACTTATGGTATGAATGAAAAGATTGGTAATGTAAGCTTCTATGATCCTTCTCAAGAAAATGCTTTCCAAAAACCTTTTAGCGAAGAGACTGGAAAAATTATTGATGAAGAAGTGCGTAAGATGATTGATGCAGCTTATCAAAGAACTTTGACTTTATTACAAGAAAGAAAAGCAGAAGTAGAAAAATTAGCACAAGCTTTATTAACCAGAGAGGTATTGCATAAATCAGATGTGGAAGAATTAATTGGCAACAGACCTTTTGAAGAAAAAACAACTTTAGAAGTAAGCGAATCAGAAAGCTTTGCTCCTTCTGAAACAACAGTTGAAGCTTCAAATGCTGATGATATTATTGACACAGCCAATGCAACTATCGATGCAGCAGATGCTGCTGGTAATAATGAATAATATTTCCAATGGAATCACAAGGTTCAAGGAGTAAAATATTAAACAAGATTAAGCAGGCTTTAAAAGATCCTGTACCAGTACCTTTCCCTGAACAGGTTTCTGATGCACCTATATTTTTACCAACAGAAGAAGAGTTGACCATTGGTTTTGCAGAAAAATTCACCGAGCTATTGGGCAAATTTGTGTATTGTGCAGATGAAGCTGAATTAGTAGATCAGTTAACCAAACTCATACATTCCCAAAATTGGACCAAGGTATATTCAAGAGAAGCAGGTTGGTTGGATGATATGAAAGAATACAATTTTGATCCA
>JALRFB010000261.1 GCA_023256555.1 Sediminibacterium sp.
AGAATTAAACTGTCTTGCTTCTAATGGTATTCATTTGGGAGATAGAGTAAGTATTGGCAAATATGCAATTATCCGACCAGCAAATATCTACGGTGGTCCAATTGGAGAGGGATTGGTCTTGGGAAATCATTCAAATATTGGTCCTTATAACTATATTGGATGTTCTGGAAAAATTACCATTGGTAATAATGTCATGTTAGCTCCACGCGTTAGCATATATGCTGAAAATCATTTGTTTGAACATTCACACATCACTATTAAAGAACAGGGGGTGAAAAGAATGGATGTGAAGATCGAAGATGATTGTTGGATTGCATCTAATGTAGTCATTCTTGCAGGGGTAACCATTGGCAAAGGTTCTGTAGTTGCGGCAGGTTCTGTAGTGAATGAAAATATTCCACCTTATTCTGTTGCAGCAGGTGTGCCAGCAAGAGTAATTAAATCCAGACTTGGATAATGCGTATTTTGTTTCTACATAGTTCTTCTTATGTTTATGGAGCCAGTAAAATTTTTTTACAAACTGTATCTATTGCAAAAAACAATGGGCATCATGTTGTGGTAGGACTTTCTAAAAAGGGTGAATTAGAAAAAGCGTTCTTGGATTTGGGTGTTCCAGTTGAAATTATCAATCTAGGAATTTTAAGAAGACAGTATTTTAATTTTAAAGGAATTGTCAATAGATACAAACAATGGAATAAAGCTATTCCTGTATTAGAATCAATTATTCAATCTCATCAAATAAATTTAATTTATTCAAATACTGCTGCTGTTTTAATAGGAGCATATATTGCAAAAAGGCATTCCATTAAACATATTTGGCATATTCATGAAATCATTGAAAAGCCAATTTTCTTACATCGTTTTTTATCTTGGTGTTTTAAACATTATGCAGATCAGTTGATAGTGGTATCAAAAGCAGTTGAAAAACATTGGCAAAAAGATATTGATACCAATAAGATCAAACAAATCTATAACGGTATTGAAAAGGTTCAATCTACCTCACTGCCCAGTTTTAGAACAACTTTAAATATTCCTTCTAATGCTTTGGTTATTGGTATGGCTGCAAGAATTCATTATTGGAAAGGTCAGTCTTATTTTGTAGATATTGCAAATGCACTTTTAGAAATTGAAAATTCAACAGTCCCTCTTTATTTTTTAATTGCAGGTGATCCATATACAGGATATGAATATCTATTGGATCAGTTGATGAAGCAAATCCATCAACTTAAAAGAAAAGATCAAATCATATATCTTGGTTTTGTGAAAGAAATGGATGTTTTTTATCGATCTATTGATCTTCTAATACTTCCTTCTCAATTACCTGATCCTCTTCCTACAGTCATTTTGGAAGCCATGCAATATCAAATTCCTGTGGTAGCTACAAAACAGGGCGGCGCCATGGAGATGGTTATAGAAAATGAAACGGGTATTTTTATTCCATTAAATAATGCATTAGAGGCTGCTCAAAAAATTTATGCTATCTTGCCTGAGAAGATTCGTTTATCAATGGGTTTAAAAGGTAAAAAGAGAGTT
>JALRFB010000262.1 GCA_023256555.1 Sediminibacterium sp.
ATGGATCTTTTATTTTTTTCAATCTCTTGCACAATAGAACGATTCCCCACCAACATTAATTGGTTTTCGATTAAATCGATTTTATTGATTTGAATATTTTCTGGTAAAATAGACACCAATGCAAAATCTATTTCATTTTTTTCCAGCGAAGCCACTACTTTAGATTTATTGGTTACATCCAATTCCAAATCCACCGCTTCGTATTTTGATAAAAAAGGAGCTAAAAAATAAGGCATAATATATTTGCCTGTAGACACAATGGATAATTTTAATTTACCAGACAAGTCGCTATTGTATCCAACACTCTTATAATTGATGGTTTCTAATTCGGTGAGGATATTTTGTGCAGCAAGTGCAATCTCTTTTCCAAAATCGGTGACAAATAATTTCTTATTAATAATCTCTGTTAATGCATATTTAAAATTCTTCTGAAAATTCTTTAATTGAATAGATACCGCAGGCTGTGTCAAATGCAATTCTTCCGAAGCCTTGGTAATACTCCCATGCTCTACAATCTTCAAGAATATCTTCAATTGACTGATGGTATAGTTCATAAATTATTTTTATGTCAAATATATAATATTTAAATATAATTTATATACAAAATGGAGGCAATTTTGTGGGCAAATAACAACCTATGAAACAAAGAGTTACAATAGCCAAAGGAGATGGAATAGGTCCAGAAATTATGGATGCTACTCTGAAAATTATTCAAGCAGCTGGAGCTGAATTGGAATTGGATGAAATTGAGATTGGCGAAAAAGTATACCTAGCAGGAAATACTTCCGGAATTGAAGCAGGTGGATGGGATACCATTATTCAAAATAAAATATTCTTGAAAGCCCCTATCACTACCCCTCAAGGCGGTGGATACAAGAGCTTAAACGTAAGTACCAGGAAGTTTCTAGGACTATACGCCAATATTCGTCCCTGCAGCAGCTTGCACCCATTTATCAAAACCAAACATCCTAAAATGGATGTGGTAATAGTAAGAGAAAACGAGGAAGATTTGTATGCAGGAATCGAACATCAGCAAACAGATGAAGTAGTACAGTGTTTGAAATTAATTAGCAGACCAGGTTGCGAAAAAATTGTGCGTTATGCTTTTGAGTATGCAAAGCAATATGGCAGAAAAAAAGTAACCTGCTTTACCAAAGACAATATCATGAAACAAACAGATGGTTTGTTTCACCAAGTATACAATGAAATCTCCAAAGAATATCCTGAGATAGAAACAGAACATTGGATCATTGATATAGGTGCTGCAAAACTAGCAGATACTCCAGAAGTTTTTGATGTGATTGTGATGCCTAATTTATATGGCGATGTCCTTTCTGATATTGCTGCACAAATTACTGGTTCGGTAGGTATTGCTGGCTCTTCCAATATAGGTGAAGAATGTGCCATGTTCGAAGCAATACATGGTTCTGCACCAGATATTGCTGGTAAAAATATCGCTAACCCATCTGGTTTACTCCACGGCGCAATTCTCATGTTAAAACATATTGGACAGACCG
>JALRFB010000263.1 GCA_023256555.1 Sediminibacterium sp.
GCTTAGAACCGCTGGAATTGGGGTGGATATCATTAGTATTTATGATTTTGTATTTAAAATAGATTATAGTGTGAATCAGCTTGGAGACAAAGGTTTATATTTACACGGCGGAATTAATTTTTAATTTTGAGGAATGAAAGTAGCCATTTACAGTAGAGGAGTAGATATGGATCAGCAGCAATCTTTAAATGCATTGCTATCTGAATTGTATCGATATGATATTGATATTTTTGTTTTTGAAGACCTTATTCAAAAGTTTGGTTTAAAAGCAATGGATGGTAAACCGGCTTTGATTCCTTTCAAAGATTCTCATGATTTACATAATGCCATTGATTGTTTAATTAGCGTGGGTGGAGATGGAACAGTCTTGGATGCCATCACTTTAGTGGGGGATACCAATATCCCTATCTTAGGAGTGAATTATGGAAGACTAGGTTTTTTGGCTTCTATTTCTAAAGACGAATTAAGTTTAATGGTGGAGGCTTTAGTGAATAGATCCTATGTAATTGATAAACGTACATTGATTCATTTAGATGCTGATGTTCCAGTATTTGGTGCAACTCCTTTTGCTTTGAACGAATTTGCAATTCATAAAAGAGATACTTCTCCTATGATTAAAATTCACACCTATTTAAATGGTGAATTTTTAAATTCTTATTGGGCAGATGGTTTGATTGTTGCAACACCCACTGGATCCACTGGATACAATATGAGTTGTAATGGACCTATATTATTTCCTGAATCTGCAAGTTTTGTGATTACACCAGTAGCGCCACACAATTTAAATGTTCGTTCTATAGTAGTACCTGATACTTCTGTTATTTCTTTTGAAATTGAAGGTAGAACAGAAGAAATTATTTGTGCATTAGATGCTAGAAAAGAAATAGTTTCAAAGAAAATTCAATTAGCAGTGAAGAAAGAATCTTTCACCGTTAGTTTTATAAGATTGAATGAGAATAGCTATTTGAGCACATTAAGAACCAAGCTTACATGGGGCTTAGATAAAAGAAATTAAATTATGCGCTGTCGTTTTATCTTATTAATTTTTACATTATTCATTGGATTTACTGTTAGTGCGCAACACCTGCAATTAATCAATGACAGAGGTGAAGCGGGCGTATTTTTAGGGTATAGTTCTTATAGTGGTGATATTGCTTCTGATGTACAATTTATTAAAATGAATTACGGTGCTTTCTATAAAAAGCAATTGAATGAATATGTTGGATTAAGATTGAATTATGAAAAAATGTATATTGGAGCAAGTGATGTTAATTCTCAAAATGCATACGACTTGTCAAGAGGTTTTGTTTTTGAAAGAGATTTTCATGAAATAAGTGTTTTGTCAGAATTATATTTCAATCGTTTCATCACAGATAGAAAAGAATATCGTTTTTCTCCTTATTTAGGTTTTGGTGCTGGAAGTATATTTTCAGGCAATATGGATAGAAATAATTTTTCTAAAAAAACCAAAACGGATTA
>JALRFB010000264.1 GCA_023256555.1 Sediminibacterium sp.
AAACACAAATTGACTAAAGAAACTGTAAACTTAATTTTAGAAAATGGATCGCTTTTAGAAATGAAAGGCCCTATTCAACAATACTGGTGGCATAGCTTACCTAAAACTAAAAAAGTACAAGCCCCAAGAATCAATTTAACTTTCAGACAAATGCGTTAGCGCTTGCTAATCTTATTCATCGAAATAGTTTTCTGTCTTGAGCATTTGAACCTTTTGATATCTGCACTTCTTTTGATTAAGTGTTTTTGACTCACACCACTATTTACTCGCTTTCTCCATAGATTAAAACTATTGCGCTTTAATTCGGAACGCATGATTTTAATGGTCTCCGCCTCGGAAATACCAAACTGAAAAGTGATGGCCTCAAAGGGGGTTCTATCCTCCCATGCCATTTCAATAATTCTATCAATATCTATTCTTTCCATTCAATAGGGATAATTATTTCGTTGGTTCTACCTACAAATTGAAAAGGTGCATTGTATCCTAAAAAATTAAATCCACCCTTTGCTTGAATTTGACGCTCTTTTAATAAAGCAGCAAGTTGATCATAATGTTCTTTGATTTTTATCATCAGAAGCATATCCACCAAAACTAATTACAGCAACATATTCAGGACTGGATTGCTTAATTTCTATTTGAGGATCATTGGGTGTAGGTAGTGCTTTTTCGTTGTATTTTTTAGGCATCACAAAACTCATACTAGAGCCTTTTTCTGTAATACTCATTCTAACAGGTGCAGTCATGGCAATGCTTTCTTTTTGTTGATTGCCCCCAAAAATATATTTAGCCAATTTATTGAAACCTGAACTTGCCACCGTTTTATAATTGGTTCCTTTAGAATACACTGTAGCCATTGTGACTGCAGGATAATACCTGATTTCAAAACCAGCTTCTTTTTTAACCAAACGATATGCTTGTTTCTCTGTCTTTAAGGCAGCTACCGACTTAAAAGATTGGAATACAAGATAAATACCCAATAAAATGAGTGAAAAATAGATTGCTTTCATGGTATAATAACAAATTGCCTACTTAATAGTTCATCCCAAATTATACTTAATTTTACCCTATGTGTTATGTCATTGGCGTTAAAGTTCCTAAAAAGCAAACCATTAAACTAGGTGATACTCCCTTAGAGATTGACCCTATTGAAATTCCAGTGCAGTCTGGTTTTGCATACAATAATTGGCCTGTGATTTATAAAGAAGAAGGGCAATTAAGACCAGGCCCCATGCATTGGGAGCTAATACCCTCTTGGACCCGCAATCAAAAAGACTTAGTGGAGTCTAGAAAAAAATACACCACTTTAAATATTAAATCAGAAGGCATTTTTAACAATAAAGTGGCACAAGCGGTGATTCATACCAATAGATGTTTGGTACTAGCTTCTCATTTTTTTGAATGGCAAGAAATAGAAAAACAAAAATACCCGCATTGTATTC
>JALRFB010000265.1 GCA_023256555.1 Sediminibacterium sp.
ACAACCAACAATTGGTTTTACCACAGGGGCTAGAATATCTTTCCCATTATCGTCTTTGCCAATAACCTTCGTGTTTTTCCATGCTTGGCTTACAAAATTAAAAGCACCAAACATGTTTCCATGGTCGGTGATGGCCAATGCAGGCATTTCATCTTTTGCGGCTTTTTGAAATAGTCCATCAATAGAAGCTGCTCCATCTAAAAGTGAATATTGAGTATGTACGTGTAAATGTGAAAATTTGGGCATTGGGATTATAGGCTAAGGGTCAAATATCGCTAAAAAAAGGCGTTAAAATTGACCAATTTTTCCACTTTTTTCAACTTTGTAACTTATCTTGCCATTGATGCAGATTAAAAATTTCAAATATATTATTGCCATAAGCTTTTTTACAGGTTTTACAAGTTCTTGTACTACAATAAAGTCAATAGGAAACAGTACAAAAAAATGGGGTAATAAGATTCAGTCTTCCATTCAACCAATGGTTAAAAAAGAAGTAGTAGCTCCAAAAGCTGCTAACACAACTCTGGTTAAATTTAATCTACCTTCATTAAAAAGAAAGACTCCAAAACCCAAGAAGGTTAAATTGGTAGTAGAAACACCCGAAATTGTATCGAATACCAATAGTTCAAACATAGAATTTTTAGATAATATCGCAGTTAAACCTGGAAAGATTTATTTAAGTAAAACTTCAGATAGTATAGATGCAGAGCCAGCTGCACCATTGGTAAAAGATAATTATGAAAAAATGCCTGATAATTTATCAGACATTGAAAAAGCCAATTGGTTACAATTAAAATATTCTATTAAAATGGATGTGGCTGTGGAAGAAATTAATAATATTCCTCTATTAACTAAAATTGATGAATGGTGGGGTACTCCTTATTGTTTAGGAGGAAGCTCAAAAGGTTGTATTGACTGTTCTTATTTTACTTTGGATGTAATGAAAGCTACATATAATATCAATTTAAAGCGCACTGCTGCTGAACAATACGAGCAAAGTGAAAAAATTGATTGGGCTGATTTAAAAGAAGGGGATTTAATTTTCTTTAAAACAGAAGGTAGAAAGAATATTACACATGTTGGTATTTACTTAACCAATAATAAGTTTGCACATGCATCGACAAGTCAAGGTGTTACTATTAGTGACTTGACGGAGTCTTATTGGCAAAAGAGATTATATAGTTTGGGTAGGGTTTCTGCTACACCAGCACAATAATTATTCAACCACCGTTTTTACATAGTACATTTTTTCAATGGCATTAGCAAATGCATTGACATCGAAATTGTCTTGAAGAATTAATCTTTTATTAGGTTGATAATCCAAAGGTAAAAACGATTCCAATTTGTTTTGATAGATTAAATGAATTGGAAGGTT
>JALRFB010000266.1 GCA_023256555.1 Sediminibacterium sp.
GTTTTAGAAGTAGTATTTTTGCAGGATGATGACTGTATTGGTGCAATTCGTGAGGTGAAGCCAGATTTAGTTGGTTGGTTCAATGTTTTGGATGGTTAGTATGGCTACATCATTGTTACCGTATTGTATCAAGTTAACTTCAGATTTCATTCTTAATTTGGATTCATTTCTTTCTAAAGCCATTAAGCCAGTTTCATATTGTTGAATGGCTTGTTTTGATTGAGCAAATAGGTTCGTGCTGCAAGATAAAATGCATATAAGCATGGCTCCAACGCCAATCTGGTATCGTTTTAATAAATACATCTTACCCTAAAGGTAATATAAGAACTTGAATGGACTAAGGTACTTGTATGTACTTATGTAATTGTGCACTTAGCTCCCACTGTGGATTTGCTTTGATATAATCAATCACTAATGGAGTGATCTGTGCAGCTTTATCCCATTCTGGTTGTAAGTATAATTTACATGAAGGGCTAATTTGTTTTGCATAAGTCTCGGCCCAATCAAAATCATGTTTATTAAATACCACCACTTTTAATTCAGAAGCCAAAGAAATATTTTCTTCTAATGGTGCTTTAAATTTTTTAGGAGACAAACAAACCCAATCCCAATGTCCAGACATAGGGCTAGAACCTGATGTTTCAATATTGGTTTCAAAACCTGCCGCTTTTAATGCAGTGGTTAATGGATCCAAATTGTATAATAAGGGTTCACCGCCTGTAACAATGGCTAATCTGCTTGGATTTGCTTTGGCGGCTGTAACAATTTCTTCGATACTCAATGTTGGATGTTTTGAAGCGTCCCAACTTTCTTTCACATCACACCAAACACAACCTACATCGCATCCTGCTAATCTTATAAAGAATGCAGCACGGCCTTGATGAAATCCTTCACCTTGCAAGGAATAAAACATTTCCATTACTGGATAAGAAGTTGGATTGCTCAAAATATTCGATTTGTATTTTTATAAACCTTGGTAGGCTTTCATCGTATTTTTTAATAATCCCGCGATGGTCATTAAGCCCACACCACCTGGCACAGGCGTCACTGCCGAAGCTACAGTGATGGCAGATGCATAATGTACATCTCCTTTAATTCTAAAACCTTTTGCAGCAGTTGCATCTGTTACCCTTGTGATACCAACGTCAATAACGACTGCACCTGGCTTGATCATGCTCGCATCTATAAAATCTGGCATACCAATAGCTACAACAAGTATGTCTGCTTTGGAACAGAGGTCAATAAGGTCTTCCTTAGGGGTATATCTATGACAACATGTAACAGAGCAATTACCTTGAGGATGGTCTGAACTTAATAAAATACTCATTG
>JALRFB010000267.1 GCA_023256555.1 Sediminibacterium sp.
GGTTTCATAAAATCAATACTTTGTTTTAAAGCGTCAAATACATCCATTGCCGTTTTATCCATTTCGATAACCAGGTATTCACATTTTGAAGAAGCAGCCTTAAAAATTGCTGGAAAGTTTTGAGTTCCTTTTCCGACAGGGGTCATTGGATCTGGATTATCAATAGCTAATTGATCATTATACTTAGCTGGTCCATCTTTTACATGCATAAATTTGACTCTATCTCCAAATTTTTGAATAATGGTTGCTGGATCATGTCCTGCCACTTTCACCCAATAGGTATCTATTTCAAAAAAGATGTCTTTATCTAATTCTTCTAATAATATTTCATACACAAATTTATCTGATACTTTGTTTCTAAACTCCCACCAATGATTATGTAATCCAAATTGTAATCCATTTGCACTTGCAAATCTATTTGCCTCATTATAAATTTTAATCAACTCTTTTGTTCCTTCTAAGCTACTATATCTTTTGTCTTCTGGCCAACCATGCCAAATCATATTTTTACAATTAAACGCTTTAGCAGTGGCTAAGAAGGTTTTTTGGTATGCTCCAATGGGTAATTCTATATGACAAGAGCTAACATTTAATTTAAATTCTTTCAATACAGCAGCTGCTTGGTGTAAACTAACTCCCTCGGGCCAAAAAGCAGTTTCTACATTGTTGAATCCAAGATCCGCTATTTTTTTAATGGTACCTCTTAAGTCTTCTTTGATCTGATCTCTAACTGTATATAATTGAATAGATAATTTTGGATGTTTTTTATCAATCAATAGATTCAGCGATTTAGGTAAAGAAGCACCTAGCAAACCCATTGATGATAATTGTAAAAAATCTCTACGCGTTTTCATGTGTTATGATTTCGTTTTTAAAAAAGATGAATAATCCTAACTTACAATTGCATCCACTTCAATTTCTACTAAATAGCCGTCACCCACCAATTTTGCTTCAACCATGGTATTGGCAGGTTGTATATGCGCGAATCTTTCACCATGTGCTCTAGCAATAGCTTCCCATTGTTGAATATCTGAAACAAATACTTTTGTTCTAACCACATCTTCTAATTTGGCATCTAGTGAATGTAATGTACCTTCAATCTTATCTATTACAAAATGTGTTTGAGCTGCTGGATCATTTCCACCTATGATCGTATTTCCATGGGTTGCAGTAGTTCCAGATACAAAAATTTGATTGCCCTTTTTCACAGCCCTCGCATAACCAGCTAATGGCTCCCATGGTGTTCCAGAAAACACTCTTGTCTTTCCATCCTCAGATACT
>JALRFB010000268.1 GCA_023256555.1 Sediminibacterium sp.
TCTCCATAAACATTGTCCACTCTTGCAACCGGTGGCCAATACTTAGTAGTTTTTAAAATTTCTGAAGGATATGCCGCCTCTTCTCTTTCATATTTATGATCCCATTTATTTGCAGCGACCTCAACATGAGTGTGTGGTGCATTTTTAAGTGGGTTATCAACTTTGTCGAAGTGACCAGATTGAATTTTATCAATTTCCTGTTTTATTTTTATTAACGTATTACAGAAACGATTAATTTCATCTAAGCCTTCACTTTCAGTTGGCTCTATCATCATTGTACCAGCTACTGGCCAAGACATAGTTGGTGCGTGAAAACCAAAATCTATCAATCTTTTAGCTATATCTTCTTCTGTAATCCCCGTTTCAGACTTAATTTTTCTAATATCAATAATGCATTCATGAGCAACATTCCCATTTTTACCCTTATATAAAATTGGAAATGCATCTTTAAGTTTATGTGCCACATAATTTGCATTTAATATTGCAACTTGTGAGGCTTTTTTAAGTCCTTCAGATCCCATCATTTTAATATACATCCAAGAAATTGATAAAATACTTGAACTACCCCATGGTGCAGCTGACACAGCTCCCATACCTGTTACCGGTCCACAGTCTTTTATAACAGAATGGTTAGGTAAATATTTTTCTAGATGTTTTTTACATGCTATTGGACCCATACCTGGTCCACCACCACCATGCGGAATACAGAATGTTTTGTGTAAATTAATATGACAAACATCAGGACCAAATTTACCAGGTTTTGCAACTCCTACTAAAGCGTTTAAGTTTGCACCATCCATATAAACTTGACCACCGTTGTTATGGATTAATTCACATATCTCTGTAATCTTTTCTTCAAACACCCCGTGTGTTGATGGATAGGTTACCATCAAAGCAGCAAGATTATCTTTATGAATTTCAGCTTTTTCTTTTAAATCGTTGATATCAACATTTCCATGTTCATCACACTTAATAACAACAACTTTCATTCCAACCATTTGTGCACTAGCAGGATTTGTTCCATGGGCTGAACTTGGGATTAAACAAACGTTTCTATTCGTCTCACCATTTTGCTCATGATATTTTTTTATTACCATTAAGCCCGCAAACTCACCTTGCGCACCAGCATTAGGTTGTAAAGATACTCCAGAAAATCCAGTAACAGATCTTAACCAATTTTTTAAATCAGTAAAAAGTGTTCTATATCCTTCCATTTGTTCAACAGGTGCAAATGGATGTGGCTCTGAAAATTCTCTCC
>JALRFB010000269.1 GCA_023256555.1 Sediminibacterium sp.
CAATTAAAATATGCAGCGAAAGCTTCTCAAAATTTAGGATTAAATGCACATGCAACATTTAGCGGATCTCTACTTTGGCACACAGTATATCCTTGGCCACAACGTCCTGCAGGGTTAGTAGAAACAGGATTCACAGAATTAGGAAAAAGATGGATGCCTATCTTAAATGAATTTGATCAACATGGAGTTGATCTTTGTTATGAAATACATCCAGGTGAAGATTTACACGATGGTGTCTCATATGAAATGTTTTTAGACAAAGTCAATCAACATAAAAGAGCTTGCTTATTATACGATCCATCTCACTTAGTATTACAATGCATGGATTATTTAGGATATATAGATGCATACCACGAACGCATCAAAATGTTCCATGTAAAAGATGCAGAATTCAATCCATCTGCAAAACAAGGTGTGTATGGTGGTTATCAAAATTGGATTGATCGTGCTGGAAGATTTAGATCTTTAGGCGATGGTCAAGTAGATTTTAAAGGCATCTTTAGCAAACTAGCTGCTTATGATTATAAAGGATGGGCAGTAATGGAATGGGAATGTTGCATAAAACATCCAGAAGTAGGTGCAGCAGAAGGCGCTGTATTTATTCAAAACAATATTATCAAAGTGACAGAAAAAGCATTTGATGATTTTGCCAACACAGGTTCAGATGAAGCATTTAACAAAAAAATATTAGGTATTTAACAAATAAAAAACAACGATTATGAAAAAGGTTCTTGGAACAATGGCTGCAGTAATATTGTTAGCAGCATGTGGTGGATCAGACACAAAAAAAACGGAAGAAACTGCAGCAGCTCCTGCAGCAACAGCATCAAACGATTTATCTGCTAACCCAGACTATACAAAAGGATTAGCATTAGTAGCTGGAAGCGATTGCTTAACATGTCATAAGACTTCAGAAAAAAATATTGGACCTGCTTATAAAGATGTAGCTGCTAAATATGAGAATACAGAAGAGAATGTAAAAATGTTAGCAACAAAAGTAATCAAAGGCGGAAGCGGTGTATGGGGTGCAGTTCCAATGACTCCACATCCACAAATCAGCCAAGAAGATGCTGAAGCGATGATAAAATACGTATTGTTATTAAAAAAGTAGTAGCTTAGAAACACATTAAAATAAACACCATGCAAAAACGATTGCTTGCTCTAGTGTTATTATTTGCTTGTACGCAAATCAATGCACAAAAAAAAGAATGG
>JALRFB010000026.1 GCA_023256555.1 Sediminibacterium sp.
GTACCTGCCGACGTATTAAAACAATACGGATTAGCCTATACGGATAAAGAAAATAAAGAGTGTATTAGTTATTCTTAGTTTTCTATAATCATATATTATATGTATGATTGCTTGCTTGTATAACAAAGGCCCCAAATTTTGGGGCCTTTAATTTTTTTAATATTAGTTAAGTTAAGCAATGGTGCTACCCGCAGCAATGGTTTCATTTGGATTTACAAAGAATAATTTACCGTTGGCATCTTCGGCCATTAAAATCATACCCTTGCTTTCAATACCGCGCATTTTACGTGGCGCTAGGTTGGCTACAATGGTTACTTGCTTGCCCACAATATCTTCAGGATTAAAATGCATGGCAATGCCCGATAAAATAGTTCGCTTTTCAAAACCTAGGTCTACCAATAATTCCAATAATTTATCGGCCTTTTCTACTTTCTTTGCTTCCACAATGGTACCTACGCGTAAATCTATTTTACCAAAGTCGTCAAATACAATTTCTGGTTTTAATGGGGCGATACCCTTTTCAGCATTGTCTTGAGCAGCGGTTGTTGTATTTTCCATTTTTATTTTTTTAGCTTCCGCGTTCGCTTTAAGTTGTGCTAACTCGGCAGCAATTTCATCGTCTTCAATTTTTCTAAACAATAATTCAGGGGCTCTTAAAGTATAACCCACTTTTAATAAATTAAATTCCCCTGCATTCTCCCATTCCAAAATTTTGTCAACCACTTTCATTAAGTGGCACATTTTCTTAGCTGTAAAAGGCAAGAAAGGATGAATGAAAATAGCCAGATTAGCACTCAATTGTAAACAGACATGCATGCAATTATCAATTTTTGCTTGAGCGTCTACATCAGTACCAATTTGTTTTGCTACAATCCATGGTTCTTTCTTCTGCATGTATTGGTTGCCCAATCTTGCAAGGTTAATTACTTCAAATTGCGCATCTCTAAATTTATATTGTTCTAATAAATTCGTGATTTTTTCTTTGGTGTCTTTCACCGCTTGCATGATGGCGCGATCTTCATCGTCCAATAATGTTGGATGTATAGGAGGTACTTTTCCATTGCAAAGTTTATGCATCAATACCCAGGTTCTATTGATGAAGTTGGCAAAAATACTTACCAATTCTCCATTCACTGCATCTTGAAAACCTTTCCAAGTAAATTCACTATCCTTTGATTCTGGAGCAATAGAAGTTAAATAAAAACGAAGACAATCTGCTAATGCTTCACCACCATTTTCTTTCTTAATCCACTTGTTGATATAATCTTCCATCTCGATGCTCCATCCTTTCGAAGTACTCATCTTATCACCTTCTAAATTCATGAACTCATTGGCAGGTACATTTTCTGGTAAAATATTACCATGTAATTTTAACATCACTGGGAAAATAATACAGTGAAATACAATATTATCTTTCCCGATAAAATGAACCAATTTGGTCTCTTTATCATTCCAATAAGGGCTCCAATCTTTGTTGTTATTAATGGCCCATTGTTTAGTGGCACTTATATATCCAATAGGTGCATCAAACCAAACATACAATACTTTACCTTCTGCACCTTTAATAGGCACTTTAATCCCCCAATCCAAATCGCGTGTTACTGCTCTTGGCTGTAAGCCTCCATCAATCCAGCTTTTACATTGTCCAACCACTGCTGGTCTCCAATCATCTGCATGTTCTTTACTTATCCAATTTCTTAAAAAATCTTCATGTCTATTTAAAGGTAAATACCAATGTGTAGTGGATTTTTTAATAGGCGCTTTACCACTTAATGTACTTACAGGATTAATTAACTCTTCAGGACTTAATGTCTTTCCACATTTCTCACATTGATCACCATAAGCTTCTGTATTGCCACAGCTTGGGCAGGTTCCCTTAATATATCTGTCTGCTAAAAATGTATTAGCAGTTTCGTCAAAATATTGTTCAGTGGTTTTGGTTTCTAAATCACCCTTTGCTTCAAGGTTTGCAAAAAACTCGGAAGCTGTTGTGTGATGTAAAGGATCACTTGTTCTATGATAAATATCAAAAGCAATACCCAGGTCTTTAAAATTTTGCTCAATGATTGGATGGTATTTATCAATAATGGCTTGAGCCGTAGTGCCTTCTTTGGTTGCTTGAATGGGAATAGCAGTTCCATGCTCGTCGCTACCACAAACAAATACCACGTCTCTTTTCTGTGCTTTTAGGTATCGAACATAAATATCGGCAGGCAAATAAGCACCAGCCAAATGCCCAATATGCTTCAATCCATTCGCATAAGGAAGGGCAGCTGTAATCAAATATCTTTTTGGCGTCTTCATTGCTGCAAAAGTACTTAATATTGCGGTATGATTCATCCTTCCCATTTGAAGCCAGGAGACCATATTGGAATGGTCTGTCCTGCAGGGGCTATTCCCCTAGAGAAAGTACAAACCTGTATTGCTACCCTAGAATCTTGGGGATATAAAGTAGTGTTGGGTAAAACAGTAGGGGCGAAATATTATACCTTCTCTGGAACAGATGCAGAGCGTGCTGAAGATTTGCAATCCATGTTAGATAACCCTGAGATCAAAGCCGTTTTATGTGCTCGTGGAGGATATGGTTTGAGTAAGATTATTGATCAAATCAATTTTACAAAATTTGTGGCCCATCCAAAATGGGTGATTGGATTTAGTGATATCACTGTATTACATGCAGCGATTCACCAATTAGGCATTGCCAGTATTCACGGGCCAATGGCAGCAGCTTTTAGCAAGGGTGCCGATGGGGAAATATACATTCAATCAGAAAGAGATATTTTAGAAGGAAGGGCAACTAGTTTTCAAGTAGGGCCAAATCCTGCTAATCAATTCGGCACAGCAACAGCACCATTGATTGGAGGTAATCTTTGTTTAATTGCACACTTAATAGGTTCAAAGTATAGCATAGATACAAGCGGAAAGATTCTTTTTTTAGAAGATACTACTGAGCATCATTATAATTTAGATAGGATGATGATTCAGTTAAGAAATGCTGGCTTATTGAATAATATAAAAGGATTGGTAATGGGAGGATTTACATCATTGAAAGACGAATGGACAGATATTGGACAGGATATAGTTTCTATGGTACAATCTTATGTCCCTAATAAAACCATTCCTATTGCTTTTGATTTTCCCATTAGCCATGAGCTTCCCAATTATGCTGTAAAAGAAGGGGGAAGCTATTATTTTGAAGTGAATGCAAATGGGACCATTTTACGAGAAGCATAATTTTTTTAAAACTACGTTAAAATTCGTAGCCTAATCCGCGAACACTCATTTTAATTACTAATTTTGAGTATAAAATTGATTTCTATGCAAAAGAGAATTTTCATTGTATGTAGTATGTTGTTTGCATTTGTTCAACTTAGTTGGGCACAATCATATGTAGTTTCAGGCATTGAAAAAACAGACAAAGAAGGAATGCAATATGAAGTACTTGGGAAGATAGGTAATCATTATTGGATTTATAAAAAAAACGGAACAGTCTCTACCATTGCACAGTACAATGAACAAATGCAATTAGTTAAACAAAATGATTTAACTTTTTTACCAGCACAAGTTCAACAAATAGAATTCTTCAAAAGAGATCAACAATTATTTGCTTTTTATCAATTTCAAAATAACAAAACAGTGTATGCTGCATTAGCAACATTGAATGCAGATGGACAATTAAAATCAGAGCCGGTAGTTTTAGATACTGCTCAAAATATCAGACCTGGATCGAGAGCAAAAATTTTCAATTTAATTGAAAGCGATGATCATCAAAAAATCATGTTGTTCAGTGTTAATACTAGTAATCCTGCATCTATTAAATTAAAGACTAGTTCTTATAATGGAAATTTTGAGGAGATAGCAGACGCTACAATAAGTATTAATTCAAACAATAAAAAATCAACCCTGTCTGATTTTGCTTTAGCGAATAATGGTAATTTGTTTTGTCTAAGAAATACTACTCAAAACAATGCTGCACCAGCAGTGAGTTTGATTTATTTAAGTGAAGGTGGAAGAGAAGTGATTGAATCTGCTGTATTAAATACTCAATTTTTATTAGATGATATTCGTTTAAAAATAGATAATGCTAATAATCGAGTTTTATTAAATTCTTTTTATGCAATTACTAAAAAAGGTAATATCGAAGGTTTGTTTACTTATATATGGGATGCAAATACAAAAACATCCATACTATCTTCTGCAAATAGATTCACCGATGCCAACAGAGCATTGTTGACCACCAAAAGAAATTTAAAAACTGCATTAGATAGTTATTACATAGATAAAGTGAATACACAGTCAAATGGAGATTTTATTGTAATGGCAGAATCTGCAGAAACGTATTCTAATAGATCTGCTTTTTCAAGATGGGATTATTTCTGGGGTGGACCATTTTACAACCCATTTATTTTTAATTATTGGTATCGTCCATTTGGTTTTTATCCTTGGACTAGATTTGGTTGGGCTGGATTGGGTGCATGGGATCTAGGTTGGGGTTGGGGTGGACTTGGTTGGGGCCCATGGGGCTGGGGCGGAATGGGAGGATTCTGGAATCCTTTTGCAAGCTTCGGATATCCTACTGTAACATACAATGCAAAACAAATCGCATTAATGTCTTATGATTCAAAAGGAAATTTACAATGGGTAAAAACGATAGATAAGTCACAGTCAGATATGAATGTGGATCAGTTTATTGGGTATGGTAGTTTTGAAAATAATAATGGAGTAAATATTATTTACTATCAAAAACAAAAAGGACAAAGACAATTCATTGTAAACACATTAACCTCTGAAGGAGTTTTAAGCAAAGGAGAATCAATTAATTTACTAGAAAAACGTTTTGATTGGATGCCTAAAGCATTAAAACAAGTGGGTGAAAAAGAATGCATCATACCTTATCAATATAATAGCAAGATTGGGTTTGCTAAAATTCAATTAAAGTAAGTCGTGGTCTTTTTATTTAGAGATAGGTCCGATATTAATATACTATTCATTGTAGTATTAAGCTTTGCTTTGCATTTTCATATTTGGATGGCACCGCCGTTGGTGATTGCCAATGAATCTGATGGATTCTTGGCCTATCTACTAACTCATTATATCAAACCACTTCCTTCTATTGTTCTTATTTTTTTATTTCAATTACTAATCATCTCTCAGGCTTTAAGATTGAATGTATTACTCAGTCAATTGAAAATGTTTCAGCAAGTAAGTTATTTACCTGCATTTGTATATATATTATTGACAGCTACTTTCCCTTATTGGGATGTGATTAGTTCTGGATTGGTGGCTAACTCCTTGGTGATTTGGATTTTATTAAAGTTGTTGAAATTATATGATCAAAATCAACCCCAAACAATTGAATTTAATATAGGATTGATAGTGGGAGTATCTATTTTGTTATATGAGCCCATCGCCATTTTAATACCAGTGGTATTATTTGCATTAACTATTATAAGGCCATTTAAATTAACAGAATGGTTGGTTTTATTAATGGGAATCGTGCTACCATTTTATATGTTATTTGCTTATGAATTCTTGTCTCAATCTAATCCGAATTTTAGGCAGTACTTCCCTAAATTAGATTGGAAAAATCCATTGGTACAACCTGAATGGAATATAATAAGTGGATTAATCATCATCGGTATACAATTAATTGCAGGCATTTTCTACTGGCAAAAACAACAAACCAGATTCATCATTCAAGTTAGAAAATATTGGGGAGTGTTATTGTTGGTATTGATACTGACTTTTTTTCAACCAATCATTTTCTCTGTTCAAGCATTATACGCATCAGCCATTGTGATTACACCAATGGCCTGTTTTATCAGTTTTGCTTATTCCACGCCTAAAAGACTGTTGGTACCCAATATCTTATTCTGGGCCTCAGTGGGTATTATTGTGTATAACCACTGGGCTTAAGTGAAGAATTTAAGCATCAAAAAAGCCCTTTATTTGGTACCTTTGGCATTCCAAATAATACCTAATTAGTTAATTCAATTGTATGAAATTCGGTGTAGTCGTTTTCCCAGGTTCTAATTGTGATAGAGATATGCAGGATTCCTTGTCTCAGGATTTAGGATTTCCTGTAGAAATGCTTTGGCATAAAGACAGTGATTTGTCGCATTTTACCACAGAAGATTGTGTGGTATTGCCAGGGGGATTTTCTTATGGTGATTATTTGCGTTGTGGGGCCATTGCAAAATTTAGTCCAATGATGCAATCAGTAATTGAATTCGCCAACAAAGGGGGCAAGGTTTTAGGTGTTTGTAATGGCTTCCAAATTTTGTGTGAATCAGGCTTATTGCCGGGCGTTTTATTGCAAAATGATCACCAGAAATTTGTTTGTAAAAATGTTTTTATTAAAACTGCAACAAGTAAAGCTTTAGCAATACCCATTGCACATGGAGAAGGAAGGTATTTCGCTGATAAAGCCACATTAGAGCATTTGGATAAGAACAATCAGATTTTGTTTAAGTATTGCGATCAAGAAGGAAATATAGGAGGTTCGGCTAATCCAAATGGTTCTACCAATGATATTGCCGGAATCTGTAATGATCAAAGAAATGTTTTTGGAATGATGCCACATCCAGAGAGAGCTACTTCTTCTGCATTAAATAATATTGATGGAAAAGAAGTGTTTAAAATTCTTGGATTGATCAAGGCTTAAAATTGTTATTAAAAAGTATACTATGAAAAAGTGGTTGTTCTTAATTATTGGTGCTGTTGTAGTAGTTAGTGCGAGTGCGCAAAAATTAAATCCAACAAAATGGTCTTTTGAAGCTGTAAAAAAAGCAGACAAGCAATATGAGATAATTGCCACTGTTACTATTGATGCTCCATGGCATATTTATTCTCAATTTGTAAAAGGGGGACCCATTCCAACTAGTTTTCAATTCAAGAAAAATCCTTTGGTTAGTTTAGTTGGTAAAACCAAGGAAGAAGGAAAATTAGAAAAGAAATTCGATCCAAATTTTAAAACCATGATTGCGACTTTTGGCGGAACGGTTAAGTTTAAACAATTGGTGAATTTAAAAGTGGCGAGTAAAACTAAAATATCAGGTACTGTAGATTATACAGTTTGTAATGATGAAAAATGTTTACCTCCAAGTAAATTGGAATTCGAAGTAAATCTTCAGTAGGAACAATTCTTTTTAAAACTAAAATTTTGAATAAAAAGCTGTTTTGGATATTTGCTATTGTGTTGCAATTGTTTTCACTGCAATTAATGGCGCAGGCTGATAGTATAGTAAAAACTACAGTACAGGCCATTGCTAAAAATGATTCTTCCTATATTCTTAAAGCCAATCTAGCAGTTCAAGATGGCTGGCATATTTATGATAATAATGCAGATGGTATCGCAGCTCCTTTATTCAATGCCAATATAGAAACTGCTAGGTTTAATGGAACAATTAAATTTTTAAATAATTCAATTGAACAAAAAGATATTTTATTCGGTAAGGCTAAAGTGTATTTAAACAATCTAGCTTTTGAACAAGAAATAAGTATCAGTGGATTTCAGCCAGATAGTTTAAAAGGAAATATTGTTTTAAATGTAGCGAAGGGGGATCATTTCTATGCATTAGAAATACCTTATAGCGCAGCTTTGTCTAATGGTTCAAAAGCGGAAGCTTTTCAAATGGTTTTACCTGCAAGCGCAACCAACCCTAAAGAAGGAGCTTGTGGAGATGTTCAATCTACTACTGATGCTTCTGCATGGTCCGTTTTCTTTTTGGGTTTTTTAGGGGGCCTGATTGCTTTAATTACACCATGTGTATTTCCAATGATACCAGTAACGGTTTCTTTTTTCACCAAAAGATCCAAGACTAAAAAAGAAGGTATTAAAAATGGTATGCTTTACGGTCTGAGCATATTTTTAATATATGTGCTAGCAAGTGTACCTTTTCATATTATTGGTAATGTACAGCCAGAAATATTCAATAGTATCTCTACGAATGCTACATTGAATCTTATTTTCTTCGCAGTATTTATTTTCTTCTCTATTTCTTTCTTTGGTTATTTTGAAATTACATTACCAAGCGGCATTGCCAATAAAGCCGATGCAAAAAGTGGATTAGGAAGTTTGGGAGGAATATTTTTTATGGCCATCACTTTGGCAATTGTTTCATTCTCTTGTACTGGTCCTATTTTAGGGACCTTATTGGTGGGTTCTTTACAAGGAGGCGCTTGGGCTTTAACACAGGGAATGGCAGGTTTCGGTTTAGCTTTAGCTTTACCATTTACCTTGTTTGCAATATTCCCAGGTTGGTTACAAAGTATTCCTAAATCTGGAGGGTGGTTAGATACTGTTAAAAAGATTTTGGCTTTTGCTGAATTAGCATTGGCATTTAAATTTTTATCCAACGCAGATTTAGTGCAGCATTGGGGTATATTAAAAAGAGAAGTATTCTTAGGTATTTGGTCTGTTATAAGTTTAGGCTTGACACTTTATTTATTAGGATGGATAAGATTGCCTCATGACACAAAAGGAGCGAAAATTGCACCAACTAGAAAAGTGCTAGCATTAATAAGCTTTGCTTTTGCCATCTATGTTGCACAAGGTATTCCTGCATCAAGAGCTGGATCTTTACAATTATTGAGTGGATTCCCCCCTCCAACATCTTATAGCATTTGGTCTTCTGAAAATGCTTCTAAAACCGGCTTGCATGCACAAGTGGTGAATGATTATGCCAAAGCATTACAATTGGCAAAAGATGCCAATAAACCTTTGCTAATAGATTTTACAGGATGGGCTTGCGTGAACTGTAGAAAGATGGAAGAGAATGTATGGGTAGACCCTGCTGTAAAATCTTATATCGAAGAAAACTTTATTTTAGTTTCTTTATATGTGGATGATAGAGCCAACTTGCCTATAGAAAAAAGATTTACCTACACTAACGCTGCTGGTCAATCCAAAGAAATAAAAACACAGGGGGATTTATGGGCTACCTTCCAGTCTGAAAACTTCAAACAAGTGACACAGCCATTGTATGTTGTATTAAGTCCTCAACAAGCATTATTGTCT
>JALRFB010000270.1 GCA_023256555.1 Sediminibacterium sp.
AAATAAAATTTAATATTGATAAAAGTGTAATAACTGAAAAACTTGCTAAACCAAGCCAAGCTGAGGGAACGTGGACATACATAATCCGCACTGAGTCTCCTTGAATGTAATCGGGTGGAGACAAAACCAAAGCAAAAGTTAAACCAATAATTAGAATTAGAAAGAAGATTGAATTAAATGAGCACCCACTAAACCACTTGCACCGGTTACAAAAATCATGTTGATTATTCTTTAATTAATCTTGCAATGTCCACTTTTAATTGCTCTACTTCGATAGATTTTAATCCATCATAAATTTTTCCTCTAATTTTTCCCTTTCTATCTACTAAAGCGAAGAACTGTGTATGAATAAATTGGTCTTCTATTTTTTCAACATTGTTTTTAGGATCGTCTAATAAATAAGAGCCTCTTGCCATCTGGTATAAACTATCTTTTCTGCCTGTTAAGAAAATCCATTTTGCAGTGTTTACCTTTAAAGAATCTGCATAATGTTTTAATACTGGAACCGAGTCTGTGCCTGGATTACAAGTATGTGAAACAATTTGAAAGTCTGGCTCTTTTTGATATAAATCATAAATAGCTTTCATATTGGTATTCAACTTTGGACAAATACCCTTACATGTGGTGAAAAAATATTCCACTACAGTTATTTTATTTTGATAAACTGCTTCTGTTACTTTCTGACCATCCTGATTCGTAAAACTAAATGGTTGAACATAACTTAACACTGGCATTTTCACCTTCCAGTTATCTGTTCCTCTAAATAAGAAATAATAAAATCCTGCAATTAATACGGTGAAAAAGACAATATATAGAACTGCTTTTTGATTGAGTTTTGGTGTAGCCATATTACGCTGTTTTTGCACTATAAAGGTAGTATTTAATTAGTCCTTTTATTGGTTTATCTTTGCTCTATGTTTAAAAATTGGAATTGGGATGCAGTTGGTATTGGTGCTTCTTTAGCATGTGCTATTCATTGTGCTTTATTGCCTTTATTTTTTAGCAGCCTGCCTTTATTAGGCATTAATATTTTGCACAATTTGCAATTTGAATTGGGCATGATACTATTATCATTTGCCATTGGTGCTTACTCTTTGTACCATGGCTACAAAAAACACCATCATTCTTTCAAGCCCATCATCTTATTCAGTATTGGCATTGCTTTGATGTTAAGTAGAATGGTATTCAGAGAATGGGACCTTT
>JALRFB010000271.1 GCA_023256555.1 Sediminibacterium sp.
AAGAGTAATTCTAAAATAAAAAAATTAAGAAAATTATTACTTTCGATTTTAAAAAATAATATTTATAAAAATAATTATTTTGTTCACAGAGATTTTCATATTTCAAATATCATGGAATGTAGATCAGTATCTAAAAATAAAATTGGAATTATTGACAGTCAAGATGCTTTAATTGGCTCAAGAGCTTACGATATACTTTCGTTAATTGATGATGTTAGAATTAAAACTACCGCAGATTTAAAGAAAAAATTATTAGATTACTATTTGTCATTAGCAAAGAAAGAAAAAGATTTTAATATTAAACAGTTTAGTAAAGAATTTTCTATTCTTTCAGTGCAAAGAGCTATGAAAATTATTGGAATATTTTCAAGGCTTTTTAAGAGAGATAATAAAAATAAATATTTAAAATTAATTCCTTACACTTGGACAATACTTAATAAAAGGTTAGAAGATCCAATATTTAAAGATGTAAGAGTTATTATTAATCAGCAAATTAATTTAAGATCTAACAATGTTAATTGATAAAAAATTTTTTGAAGAATCCGAAGCGTGGCCTTTTACTGAGTCTAGGGAGATATTAAAAAAAAGACTGAAAATAATAGATAAAAAAGGGTACGTTTTATTTCAGACAGGTTACGGCCCAAGTGGCCTTCCTCATATTGGAACTTTTGGAGAGGTTTGCAGAACTTCTATGGTTATGAATGCTTTCCAAAAATTATCCAATATACCAGTGAAATTATTTACATTTTCAGACGATATGGATGGACTTAGAAAAGTTCCTGATAACATTCCAAATAAATCAATTTTAGAGGAAAATTTAAATAAGCCATTAACAGCAATTCCTGATCCTTTCAAAAAATTCAAAAGTTTTGGAGAGCATAATAATAATATGTTAAAAAAATTTTTAGACGAATTTAATTTTAAATATGAATTTAAAAGCTCAACTGAACTATATACCAGCGGTAAATTTGATGAAGCCTTAACTTCAGTTTTAAAAAATTATGATAAAATAATGGAGATTGTTTTGCCAACACTGGGTCCAGAAAGAAGAAAAACTTATAGTCCATTTTTACCTATCTGCCCTGAGACAGGAAAAGTATTAGAAGTTGCAATAATAGAAAAAAATTTAGATAGCAAAACTATTATTTATCAAAACGGAAATAAAAAAATTGAAACAAAAATTACAGGGG
>JALRFB010000272.1 GCA_023256555.1 Sediminibacterium sp.
ATACCTTCTTCCATGCCTACCACTTTGTAAGCTTTTCCTTTAAACATCACTTCTTTACCTGCAGAACGTGCAGACGCTACCGGAATTAATTCAGTTACTGGAAAATTTCTTTCAGCTAGTACTTGTAACATTTTTGTGCCTACTAGCCCTGTGGCACCTACAACTGCAACTTTCATTATATTATTTTTTTAGTCATAAAAAAAGCCTTCCGTTTTATGGAAGGCTTTTGAATTATATTTTATAGTATACAAAACAACAAGGCCTTCCTTTACAGAGGTTTCTTAATTTGTTTTGTATGTTTATTTTTCATCATTGTGGAACAAAATTAATTGGATTGATCAATTTTTCCAAATTAAACTAATTCGATATCGAAGTTTACTAATTGAACGAACGATTGTACGCGTTCTTTTATGTCATCAACATTGATCTCTGTTAATCTTTGTGTACCAAATTTCTCTACGCAGAAACTAGCCATCGCACTACCTAAAATAATTGCAGACTTCATGTTCTCAAAAGAAATATCTTTTGTTCTAGCTAAATGAGCAACAAAACCACCTGCAAATGTATCGCCAGCTCCAGTTGGATCAAACACTTCTTCTAATGGTAATGCTGGAGCAAAGAACACTTCGTCTTTATGAAATAATAAGGCTCCATGCTCTCCTTTTTTAATGATTAAATACTTAGGACCCATCGTCATAATTTTCTTAGCAGCTTTTACCAAACTATATTCACCACTTAATTGACGTGCTTCACTATCATTCACTAATAAAACATCCACTAAACTAATGGTGTGTTTTAAATCATCCATCATAATTTCCATCCAAAAATTCATTGTATCCATTACAATTAATTTTGGACGATTCTTCAATTGTTTAATTACACTGCTTTGTACGGCAGGCACTAAATTACCCAACATCAAAATTTCACAATCTTGATAACTATCTGGAACCACTGGTTGGAAATTCTCCAATACATTTAATTGAGTATCTAAAGTATCACGAGTGTTCATATCTAAATGATATTTTCCACTCCAGAAAAAAGTCTTTTCGTCTTTTTTAATTTGAACGCCTTCTAAAATAACTCCTCTGTTCGTCAATGCATCTAATTCAGATTGAGGAAAATCTCCCCCCACCACTGAAATTTGTTTTACTGGTGTAAAATTAGAAGCACACCATGCAATATAAGTGG
>JALRFB010000273.1 GCA_023256555.1 Sediminibacterium sp.
AAGTTTGTAGTAATGATTTCGCAGAATTTAGTGTCAATCATTTTTTCAGCCAATGCAATCATATTACAAAATGCTTTAGCATTACTAATACCATGACCTATGATTACAGGTTTATTCACTCCTAAAACTGGAGTGCCACCATAATTTTCAAAATGGAATCTTCCAAAAAAAGTATCTTTTGCTAGGCCTTGATGTGCAGCAGCTTCATACATTGCTTCTGCCACTTTCAATATAATATTTCCAGTAAATCCATCACATACAATCACGTCTGCTTTATCATTGAAAGCATCTCTTCCTTCTACATTACCAATAAAGTTGATTGCAGTATTTTCTTTTAATAATGGGTAAGTGGCTTGAGCTAATAAATTGCCTTTGCCTTCTTCTTCACCGACATTCAATAAACCCACAGTTGGTTGTTCGATATTTAAAATATGCTTTGCATATAAATTACCTAAAATTCCAAATTGATTTAATTGCTCTGGCTTACAATCTGCATTCAAACCCACATCTACTAATAAACCAGTTTTGCCACTTAATTTAGGAAGAAGGGTAGCGATGGTTGGTCTTAATACACCTTTGATTGGTTTAATACTGAACATAGCACCCACTAACATTGCTCCAGTATTTCCAGCACTTAAAAATGCATCGATTTTTCCTGCAGCTAACAAACCAAAACCAATTGCTATGGAAGAATTTGGCTTTTCTTTTAATGCTTTAGTAGGATGCTCGTGGTATCCAATTACTTCTGATGCATGTACTAAATGCAAAAAAGGTGAAGAAATCCCATATTGTTGAAATAACTCATTCAACTGGGTTTCATCACCTATGCAGAATAAATGATTTTGGGAAGTAGATAAGTATTGTTGAACGCCTTTTACAGCTTCTAATGGTGCAAAATCACCACCCATCATATCTATTCCAATATTCATTCTATTGGTTTAACTATGCTTTTAAAGGAGCTTTTTCAGCTACTAATTTACCTTTGTAGTATAATTTTCCTTCTTGCACATGCGCTCTATGACGTACATGGATTTCACCAGTTGTACCATCTTTGCTTAATGTTACTTCTTGAGCAACATAGTGAGTTCTTCTTTTCGCGCTACGTTGTTGCGAGTGTCTGCGTTTAGGATTAGGCATCTCTTATTTTTTAAAAAGTTATTATTTATT
>JALRFB010000274.1 GCA_023256555.1 Sediminibacterium sp.
ACAATAGCATCATCCACCACAATTCCAATGGCTAACACTAAAGCGAATAAAGTAATTAGGTTTAAAGTGATACCAAAGAATTGCATAAATAAGAAAGTACCAATTAAAGATATAGGTACTGCAATAGCAGGTATCAATGTAGATCTAAAGTCGCCTAAAAATAAAAATACTACAAAAGCTACCAAGATAAAAGCTTCAATTAATGTATGAATTACTTTCTCGATTGAAGCATCTAAAAATTTAGATACGTCATAACTTAATTCATAATCCATTCCTTTAGGAAAAGAAGTTTCTTTAATTTCTGCAAGCTTTGCTTTAATGTTTTTAATTACCTCACTAGCATTACTACCATAAGATTGCTTGATCATAATGGCAGCAGATGGTTTTCCGTTCATCTTAGAATACAAATCATAATAAGAACTACCAAATTCAATATCTGCTACATCTTTTAATTTAAGCATCTGTCCATCAGAGCTAGCTCTTATTATTATATTCTCATATCCTTCTTTACTACTATATCTACCAGGGTATTTTAAAACATATTGAAATGTTTGTGCTTGCTTTCCAGAGCTTTCTCCGGTTTTACCTGGAGCTGCTTCAAGGTTTTGCTCATCAATGGCTTTTAAAATTTCGTCTGCAGAAACATTATATGCCAACATTCTATCTGGTTTTAACCAAACCCTCATGGCATATTCTCTATTTCCCAAGATGTCAGCAAAACCTACACCATCCACTTTTTTTAATTCTGTGATTAAATTAATGTCTGCAAAATTGTATAAGAAGTTAACATCTAAATTAGTATCCTTACTGGTTAAGTTTACATACATTAACATATTGGATTCTTCTCTAGATATTTTTATACCTTCTTTCACTACTTGTGGAGGAAGTTTATTGTTTACGGCTGCCACTCTATTTTGAACATTTACCGATGCAATATTGGGATCGGTACCTAATTTAAATACCACTGTAATCAAACATGTTCCGTCATTGCCGGCGTCGGATGCAATATATTTTACACCCGGTACGCCATTCAATGCACGTTCTAGTGGAATAACCACCGCCTTAATCATTAGCTCCGCATTGGCACCAGGATATTCTGCTACAATGTTAACCTTTGGGGGAGATATAGAGGGAAATTGTGTAACGGGTAATTG
>JALRFB010000275.1 GCA_023256555.1 Sediminibacterium sp.
GATCGTTTTTTACATATAATTTTAAAATGTCTTCTGGTTTTGCTCTGTATTGTGGTAAAGCCTGTACCATTACTTTATACTGACGATCGAATTTGATAAAGTTGGTAGAATAATAACTTCCTATCAATGTTGAAAGTGTATTCATTGCATTATCAATAGTCACCCCTTTCTGTTGTGCCTTCTCATTATCCACATTCAACACATATTGAGGGAAACTAGCATTATAGAAACCAAACACAGAACTTAATTCTGGTCTTTTGTTCAAGTCTTCCACAAACTGCTTGTTGACGGTTTCCATTTTTTTATAATCACCGCTACCAGCCTTATCTAATAATCTTAATTCAAAACCTCCTGCTGCTCCGTAACCAGGAACTGCTGGTGGTGGAAAGTATTCAATATTTGCCCCTTTGATATTCTTTGTTTTTTCTTCCAACTCTTGCATGATTTCATTCAAAGAATGACTACGCTCATTCCACTCTTTTAAATTGATTAAAGCTGTTCCAGAATTGGCACCCGTTCCTTCTGTTAAAATTTCAAATCCTGCAGTAGTAGATACTGAAGCAATATCTTCAATTTTCGCTGCTTCTTTTTGTATTTGAGATAAGACTGCATCGGTTCTTTCTAATGTTGAACCTGGAGGAGTGGAGATCAAACAGTAGAATACTCCTTGATCTTCATTAGGTATAAAACCAGTTGGAACATTATTACTCATTACCCAAGTACCCAAACAAAAAGCAATCAAAATTCCAAAAGTGATAATCTTTCTATTTAAAATAAGTTCGATAAGGTTTTTATACTTTCCTTGTAAACCTTTAAACCAATTATTAAATGCTTTAATAAAACGATTGATAGGCGTTGGCTTTTTCTCAATTCCATGATTGTTTTTTAACAACATAGCACAAAGTGCAGGTGTAAAAGTTAATGCCACAATACCAGACAAAATAATAGAAGTGGCCATGGTCACAGAAAACTGCTTATAGAAAATACCTACTGGTCCGCTCATAAAAGAAGCTGGTATAAATACCGCCGCCATTACCAAGGTAATCGCAATGATAGCACCACTAATTTCACTCATTGCTAAAATAGTAGCTGCTTTTGGTGACAAACCAAATTCTTCCATTTTAGCGTGCACC
>JALRFB010000276.1 GCA_023256555.1 Sediminibacterium sp.
CTTAAGTATGATTATATTGTGTTCTAACTCGCTTATATAACCGAGTTCAAATAGCTCTTTAGCATTACTTGCGACTTGGCTAACCAAGTCTTCGGACTTATCGATCATATCGATATCCTCATTAGCATTAATGCTAATATTGTTTTTTCTAACATTGTCATAATCTAAGCTATCTTTTGCCTTATTGTTAAAGATCTTCCAACAGAAGTTATCAAATCTAACTCCCCTTGATGGATCGAAAGTTACGCTAGCGTCACCTATAGCATCTTGAGCAAGATCTTCCACATTCCTATATTTAGTACGATTTTTAGCTATCATCTTTTTAGCTAAAAGGTTAACATCCACACCAAAAACCAAGCTTGCATTACCCATATCAAAATCCCTTTATTCTACTTAAGTTATTAGGATTTTTAAAAGTTAAAAATCAATTACCAATAACTTATAATATCATTATCGGCTTTTTACTTATTAAATCAATACCACTTTTTAAAAAAAAACCATTTTTTTTCTAGATTTTTTTTATACTAAGTTATACCAATAAATGTTTACTATGTTTATAAACATTAAAATTCTCAAAAATGAGAAAATCGATTTTAAGCGTTATTTTTGTTTTTTTGGGTATTACTCCAACCAATAAGATAATCGAAAATAAAGCTATTTTTGGAGGTTTAAATGCCATGTCATTATGACATATTGAGACTTGCGTAGTAGTAAATATAACTAGGTTATACCTGTCAAAATGGCATTTTCAATTTTTTTTTAAAAATTTTTAGAAAAAAAAGAGCATGACAGAATGGCAGGTTGCGTATGACAAAAAGGCAGGGGTTTTTTCAAATCGACTGCCAATCTGGCAGACTGCCAAAATGGCGGCCGGGGTTCCCACTCAACAAGCCCAACTTTCCCGAATGTACTACCTATTCCTTCCTAGTACGGCCTTTATTCTTCTTGATGCGTTGAATAGTTTCAATGGGGTAATCGACACGAAAGAGCCTCAGTAGGGCATCTCTAATTTCTTTGTCGCTAATGATATTGTGATTGTCATATATGAATTGAATGATATAATCTG
>JALRFB010000277.1 GCA_023256555.1 Sediminibacterium sp.
AAGCTGGCGCTTGTGCAGCTTCATTAGCTTCCAATGTACCCTTACCAATTGTTTTGAAAAAGTTAACCATGCCAATGATAGCACCTGTCAAATATAAAATTCCACCTAATGCTCTCATTGCATAAAAAGGCGCCATGTAAGTAACTGTTTCCAAAAATTGATATTTTAATTGACCACTTGGCGTAAATTGTTTCCACATTGCAACTTGTTGCCAACCTGCCCAATACATTGGGATTGCATAAAATAAAATCCCTAAAGTAGCTAACCAAAAATGGATATTGGCAAGTTTTTTTGAATACAGTTCGGTTTTATACATTCTTGGAATTAACCAATATATGATACCAAAAGTGAGCATTCCATTCCATCCTAATCCACCAATATGCACATGAGCAATAATCCAATCAGAAAAATGGGCAACTGCGTTTATGTTCTTTAATGACAACATAGGACCTTCAAATGTGGACATGCCATACGCTGTTACTGCAACTACCATAAACTTTAAAATAACATCTTCTCTCACTTTATCCCATGCACCACGTAAGGTTAATAATCCATTAATCATTCCACCCCAACTTGGAAAAATCAACATGAAACTGAATACGATTCCTAAACTTTGTGCCCAATTGGGTAATGCTGTATATAACAAATGATGTGGTCCAGCCCATATATATAAAAATATCAAAGCCCAAAAGTGAATAATAGATAACTTATAAGAAAATACAGGGCGGTTCGCTGCTTTGGGTAAGAAATAATACATTAACCCTAAAAATGGGGTTGTTAAGAAAAAAGCGACCGCGTTGTGACCGTACCACCATTGCACTAAAGCATCTTGTACACCAGCATACCAGCTATAACTTTTAAATAAGGAAATAGGAAGTTCAAATGAATTTACTAAATGTAATACAGCAACTGTAACAAAAGTGGCAATATAAAACCAAACAGCAACATACAAGTGACGCTCTCGTCTTTTAATAATGGTTGCAAACATATTAAAACCAAATACGACCCATATTAAAGTTATT
>JALRFB010000278.1 GCA_023256555.1 Sediminibacterium sp.
CTTCACAGACTATGATTCCTAGCTAGCCATACCAGATACATGTAGCCAATAGTATTGGCTTCGAGATTATAATCGCAGTATAGGTATATTCATTTCGTGTGTGGTGTTAGAGGCATAGGAGGAGAGACCATCATGGAGAGCATCATTTTGAGCTCAGAATTGGAGATGAGGAGGAAAAAGAGACAAGAGTTAAGCAGCCTCCGTAGAATTGCCACGTAGGAATCAATTGAGATTTTTTCCCCCCATTTGGGGGGAAAAAATTGAGCTGATTTTGAAGGCAGACACAACACCTCGATCATGATCATACGACGCCATAGTAAAGGCGATTCGAACACTGTAGAGACCAAATACCGACCCAAACATTTTAGGCGACAGTATTAGCTAAAGTTTGGTATGCCAACACTGGCTGTAGCTGCATAGGAACACTCCAAACTAACGTGCTCAAAATCGGCATTTTTCACCCCATTTTGCCCCCCATTTTTGCCTGAATTACGGCTAAACCCAAAAGAGGAATTGAGCCAATTGCGGAATTGGTGGTAACCAAATCACCAATTGCGCAATTGGTGCAAACGACATCACCAATTGCGAAATCGGATACTACTTTGGCCAACTGGACCACCACCATCAATAGACCAAATGCCCCGTAGCCCGGGCCTGCACTTTCTATCTGCCACAAGTGAGAGAGAGAAGCCCTCTCACAGCCACCAATGTAGATGCCAAAAATGAGGTAATGTTTTAATGCACACACCAATCCATTCCATACACGATGGAGACAACGCCGTCAGATATCCGTTCGGAGGCGGCAGCAGCAGCTCTTGACCCTTCTCGGCCTGCACCGCCCACTGCAGCAGCGTCTGGTACTGTTTCAACCGGAGATATAGATGGTACTAGCAGCGCAAGTAGCAATATTATGTCTGACGAAAAGATGATGGCAGCAAAAGAAAGATTCTATGACCAAATCGACGAGAAGGACGGCAGGTAATTGCAAATGCAGTGAGCACAACCTTTAACAAGT
>JALRFB010000279.1 GCA_023256555.1 Sediminibacterium sp.
ATGCAGCCATATCTAATGCACAAACTAAAAAATGATCTTCAGGAAATAAATGATGCAAAAAATGCCAAAATCTATCAGGATGCATCAAGCTATAATTTTCTATTACTTTTCTACCAGATTCTAATTTTTGAATCATAGCATCTAATGTAACGCCGTAATAAACTATTTCGGTTGCTTCTCCATAGCCATACACATCCCTAAAACCAAGTTTTACTAACAAAGTAGGTTGGGTGGTTTTTAAACCATGAGCAGTGCGAAATGGATAAGTAAATGGCAGATCATGTTTGGAATAGGATAAACTAAGCATTTGGTAAAGATAGGTGAATACTTATTAGCATTGCTACAATGCGGCTATCTCTTATATCAGTCATTGCATACATTTTTTTACACAAATATCACAATTGTAATTGTACTTGTATTTTCAAAAGGGTTACTTTTACTTTTCAAAAAAGTTAAATTAATAGTAAGAATGAAAAGAGTATTATTTTCTATAGCTGCAATAGCCTTGATTGCCAATGTCAATGCACAAAATTTAAATAAAGTAAAAGATGCATTAGAAGAGAAAAATTTAATGGTTGCCAAGCAAGAAATAGATGGGTTGATGGCTAAGCCAGAATATACTGCCAAGCCTGATGTATGGTTTTGGAAAGGAATGGTAGAAAATGAATTATCTAAAGATGATAAAACAAGAACTAGTTGCGCAGATTGCAAATTGGAAGCTGTGCAATCTTTTAAAAGATATTTAGAATTAGATAAGAAAGGTGTACTGATGGTTACACGATTGGGTGCACCAATGTATGAATTATACAATGGTTTTTTAGAAGAAGGCAATAAAGCATATACTACAGAAAATATAGCAATGGCTTATGATCAATTTAATAAAGCATTGTCAGAAAGAAACGAGAATCAGCATTTTGCTGAAATTACTTTTATAGGTATAGAAACAGCCACAATTAAAGAATATAAACAACTTGAAAAAATTTTATACGTTACTGTTGATTTTGTTGCAGAAATT
>JALRFB010000027.1 GCA_023256555.1 Sediminibacterium sp.
ACACATTTTGATACCGCTAAAAATGATTTTACAGACGTTTGGAAAAAAACAGTGGAAGATGCAGCTACTATGGGACAGGAATATGTGATTAGCCCATGGATGGACGAGAAAGCAAGAAGCTCTTATGATGGTTTAATGAAACAATTAGATCAATTTAATAAGTGTGGTGAATTATGTAAAGCTCATGGAATGAAATTTGGCTATCATAATCATAATTTTGAATTCACAGAAAAAGTGAATGGAGAAATTATTTACGATCTTATATTAAAACATACAGATCCAGATAAAGTAATGCAACAATTGGATTTTGGAAATATGTATGGAGCAGGCGCAAGAGGTGCAGATTGGATTAAAAAATATCCTGGTCGTTTTGCATCATTACATGTCAAAGATGAAATCAAAGCAGAGAAAGGAGAAATGAATGATGGATTTGAAAGCACTACATTAGGGGATGGTGTGGTAGACCCTAAAGCAATCAGTTTGTTAGCAAAACAAATTGGTGGAGCTCATCATTTTATCATTGAACAAGAGTCATATCAAAAACTTACTCCACTAGAAGCAGCGAAAGTAGATTTAGAAAGAATGAAAACTTGGAATATCTAATATGTATAAACAACTTGTAACAATAGTATTAACAGCATTTATTTTAATAAATGCTGTTTTTGCTCAAGGACCTTCCGCTGCTGACAAAGCCAGATGGGAAAAACACGCAAAGCAAACAAAAATTATTAGAGATGAATGGGGTATACCTCATATTTATGGGAAGACAGATGCTGATGCGGTATTTGGATTAATGTATGCACAATGCGAAGAAAATTTTTCCCAAATAGAGAAAAATTTTTTAGAAATGTTAGGGCGTCAATCAGAACTAGAAGGATCTAAAATGATCTATGACGATTTAATGATGCAATTAATTCAAGACAGTGCAGAAGCTGTTAGAGACTACAATAATAGCCCAATATGGTTTAAACAATTATTAAACGCACATGCAGATGGGATTAATTATTATTTATACAAGCATCCTGAAGTGCAGCCTAAAGTTATTCAGAAATTTCAACCATGGTATCATTTAATGTGGACGGATGGAAGTGTTTCTCCTACAAGATCTGCAGGCATTCATGCTTATGATGTAGCAAAATTTTATGGGGCACCCAATAAAGAAATTGCTTTCATTGATAATGCGAACAAATTTGATATGGAAGAAAAAACATTGAAAGGCTCTAATGGATTTGCAATCGCACCTCAACATAGTAAAAATGGTAATGCGCTATTATATATCAATCCACATGTGCCTTTTTATTTTAGATCCGAAATGCACATGAATAGCGAAGAAGGATTAAATGTATATGGTGCAGTGACTTGGGGGCAGATGTTTATATACCAAGGATTCAACCAATATTGTGGATGGATGCACACAAGTAGCTATGCAGATGTAGCCGATGTGTATGAAGAAAAAATTTGCAATAAAAATGGAAACTTAGTTTATACATACGAACAAGAAGAGAAAAAAGTAAAAACTAGAAAAATTGAATTAAAGTATAAAGAAGATGGAGTCATAAAAAGTAAAACTTTTGAAACTTATGCTACCCATCATGGACCAATCATGGCTAGTAAAAACAATAAATGGTTGAGCTTACAAGAAAACAACAGATCCAAAGATGCTTTGATTGAATGCTGGATAAGAACCAAATCAAAAAATTTAGCGGACTATAAAAAAGCATTGGCACTTTTATCTAACAATAGCAATAATACAGTATATGCTGATGCACAAGGAAATATTGCATACTGGCATGGTAATTTTATGCCTAAAAGAAATCCGAATTATGATTATACAAGGCCTGTTGATGGAAGCATTAAGGCCACAGATTGGCAAGATATACATCCATTAGAAGAAATTGTACAAAGTATTAATCCAATCAATGGTTGGTTACAAAACTGCAATGCAACACCTTTTAATGTTGCAGGTGCAAACAGTCCAAATGCAAAAGACTATCCTGCATATATGGCACCAGACGGAGAGAATGGAAGAGGATTAAACGCAGTAAGATTACTCAATAGTATTGATAAAATTAGTTTGGATGAATTGATACAATTAGGATATGACAAACACCTAACTGCATTTGATATTTTATTAACTCCCTTTTTTGATTATACAAAAAATATAACACTCACACCTACTCAAGCAAAAGCAATTGATTATTTAAAAAATTGGGATAAGAATGCTGCAGCGAATTCTATTGCTACTAGTATTGCAATTGAATGGGCAACGCAATGGGCTGCACAAATACCACCAGCATCCACAGAAGAAGAAGGCACACAGTTAGTCAATAAATATAAAAGAATGCTGAATGAAGTGTCTAATGAAAAGAAATTAGCAATATTAGATGCTGCTCTTGCTCAATTAGAAAAACTTTATGGGACTTGGGAAAAGCCTTGGGGAGAAATAAATAGATACCAAAGAGTAAACCCAGGCAGTAAATTTGATGATAATGCTAAAAGTATCGCCGTTGCTCAAACTTCTTCTAAATGGGGACAATTACCAGCATTTGAAAGCAAGCTAATGGAGGGTACTCAAAAGAGGTATGGTTACTCTGGCAATAGTTTTGTTGCAGCTGTTAGCTTTGGCAAGAAACTAGAAGCCAAGACAATCATCACTGGTGGGCAATCAAGATTTGCAGATAATGCACATTTTACCGATCAAGCTCAAAGATATATTGATGGTAATTTTAAAACAATCCATTTTTATAAAGAAGATGTTTTAAAACATGCTGTTACATCATATAAACCTGGATTAGATAAATAATGTTGGTAGAGCTTGGTGAGTAGGGTAATTTTCACCAAGCCCGCCACATTGGTAACCCCTAGTTTTTGCATCAATCTAGTTCGATGTCCCTCCACTGTTCTTTTACTACAAAACAATTCTTGTGCTATTTGTTTACTAGATGCTTCCTCGCAAATTCTAATTAAGATATACTTATCATAAGCATTCAAGGCATACACTTCTTCAATTTGTTTAATCTTATCTACTTGATATACAAGGTTATATACTCTTTCGGCCAATTGGTTACAAAAAAATATTTTTCTTTTAGTAGCCATTTCCATTGCTTTTAAATAATCCATTTCAGACACTGTTCTTGTTACCATTACAGAAACTCCTGCATCAATTAAGCGGAACAATTGATGATCTTCTTCTTCATTTACAATAACCATTATTGGATGCTCTTTTTGAAGCTGATTAAAATGTTCCATACTAGCGTTTTCTCCAAAGTTTAATAAAGCACTATCAAGTATTAGTAAACTATTGGGATGTTTAGAAGCCCAATAATCGATTTCTTGAAGGGCTTGAACCAAACAATAGGTCTCAAACATAGATTGTTCTTTCAAGATACTATAACTACCCAAGGCATACAATTTTTGCTGATCGCAAATGATAACATGTTGATACATATTAAAGTCTCTTTTGATGAGTATTAAAAGAACAATGAATAAATGAAAAAGCTATATTGTAAGCGCCTCATTTGTATCAATGGGCTCAAAAAATAAGTTGTTTACCCCTAATAAAACAGGGTCTAATAATAGAATGTATTCATATATATTTTATAACTTCATATCCACTATAACCAATATATAAAACCGCATTGAGCTCTCTTCGAAATTTATTCTATCCCTTTGTTCCAGTTGGACATTTAAAAGTTTGGGTTTTAGCTCCTTCTATTGACAACCCAGATCCCAATTTAGCTTACTACTATGATTTTAGTCAAAGTATTGAAGAATATACTAGAGTATTTGCTTCTTTAGAAATTCCTTGGAAATGGCAACCAGTTACTTTAGATAATTACAAAAAAATTATTCAAGAAATTGCTGGTGAAAGAGATAAGTCAATTTTTTTTCCAGTTGTTTTAAACTTATGTGATGGAGATGAGATTAATGGTGCACCAGGTGTTTCAGTAATCAAAGCATTGGAAGCAAAAAAAATAGTATACACGGGAGCAACAGATGATTTTTATGATATTACTACTTCTAAAATTCCAATGAAAAAAGCTTTTGATCAAGCTGGAGTTCCTACACCAAAATGGACTGCGATTAAAAATAAAAACTACAATGCAGATGAAGTAATACAAGATTTAGGTAATCCATTAATTGTAAAACCAGCAGTATCTGGTGGCAGTTTAGGCGTTGGGGTAAAAAATGTAGTAAATGATAGTGATGCATTAGTAAAGCAATTAGATAAAATGTTTGAAGGATATAGAGGATGGAACCTTGCAACTGATGGAATCATTGCAGAATCTTTTATTGAAGGACCAGAATATACAGTGATGATAGTTGGATCACATCATCAACCAGAATTTGCCAAAATTTATCCTCCAGTAGAAAGAGTATTTCATGCATCCTTACCAGAACAAGAAAAATTTTTATCTTTTGATAGACTTTGGGAAATTTATGAAGAAGAAAGTCCAATGCCTTCTGAAGAAAATTTTTATGAATACCAATTAGCAGACCCATCTATTCAAATGGATATTCAGCGGGTTTCATGGGATGCTTATGTTGCAGTCAATGGAACAGGTTATACCAGAGTGGATGTTAGAGTGGATAAGCATACTGGGCAAGCCCATGTACTTGAAGTAAATGCACAATGTGGTATTAGTGAGGATGAAAATTTCACTTCTATAGGTGCTATTTTAAAATACGCCAATCAAAGTTTTGCAGAGTTAGTTATTCATATTATTAATGACGCATTTGCAAGAAGAAAAAATTAAACCATGCGCACCATCCCTCAGTTAAATAATCCAGCAAGTTTCGCTAATTTAAAGATTGCAGTGCTTCAACCTGATTACTCTACCTCTGGTGTAGATTACCAATATTACGATCCCAAAAGGGATCTTTCTATTATTATGCCAGAAGCAAGCATCGATCATATTTTTTTAAACAAGCTTACTACCTATCAGCAACTAAAAGAATTGAAAGAGCATCATTATGATATCTATATCAATTTGTGCGAGGGATATTTAGAGTGGAAAGTACCCTCTATTGATGTTATCACAAGTTTAGATTTATTAGAGCTTCCTTATACTGGACCAAGTGCTAATTTATATGATCCTACCAAGGCCATTATGAAATACTTGGCTTTTTGTGAATCGGTTAAAACACCTGCACATACGGTGATTGAGCAATACGATGAAATAGATTTGCTTCCCGGAAATTTACAATTCCCCTTATTTGTCAAACCTGCCAAAGCAGGGGATAGCTTAGGGGTTGATGAACATTCCAAGGCCAATAATATGGAAGAGTTAAAGAAAAAAGTACATGCAATATTGGAAGAATTTGGTAGTGCTTTAGTGGAAGAATACATTGATGGTAGAGAGTTTACTGTATTAGTTTGTGGAAATGAAGACGGCAGAACCTGTACTAGTTTTAAACCAGTAGAATATATTTTTCCTGAAGGCTTTGCTTTTAAAACCTACGCATTAAAAACATCAGAATTACATCCCAACGCCAATATTGGTGTTGAAGATGAGCCATTGGCCAAACAATTAAAATCTATTGCAGAGCAAGTGTTTTTATCTTTCAATGGAGTAGGTTATGCTAGAATGGATTTTAGAATGAATGATAAAGGAGAAATATTTTTCTTAGAAATTAATTTCACTTGTTCGGTTTTCTATGCTGAAGGATATGAAGGGTCTGCAGATTATATTTTATTACATGATGGTGTTGGCAAACGTGGATTTTTAGAGCGAATTATTATTGAAGGAATGGCACGTCATCAAAGAAAGCAAAAATTATTTAACATAAAAGGAAACTCTATTTCTGGTTATGGTATTTATGCAAAATATGATTTACCCAAAAACACTTTGTTATTTAAAGGAGAAGAACGTTCACAAAGAATTGTCACTAAAAAATATGTAGATGAAAACTGGGATGAGCGTGAAAAATTAAATTTCAGAAGATATGCTTACCCAATCAGCAAAGACACTTATATACTTTGGGATTTAAGACCAGAAGAATGGTCGCCTCAAAATCACTCTTGCGATGCCAATTGTGAGTACCAAGGATTAAACGTGATTACTAATAGAGCGATTAAAAAAGGAGAAGAATTGACCTTGGATTATGCTCAATTCTTAGATCATACAATGGAGCCTTTCGAATGTCAATGCGGCTCACCAAAATGCAGGGGTCTAATTAAAGGAAAACAAAAAAATTCTTTATAAATTTATAAAAAGCTTACTATGAAAAAAATAACGATATCTCTTGTAATATTGATGTTCGTATCTGGAACCATCAATGCTCAATCTAAATTTAAATCCAGACAAGATAGTATCGCTTATGAGGCTTCACTTTTGGAAGTTTGGTCGCCTGTTCCTAAACCTGTAATGCCGGGTAAATTTATTTCAGAGCCGCCTTCTGATGCAATTATTTTATTTAATGGTAAAGACTTAAATGCTTTTCATGGTAGAAATGGGAAAAAAATTGGTTGGATTTTAAATGATGATGGAAGCTTAACAGATGTAAAGGGTGCTGGTGATATTGTTACCAATGAATCATTTGGTGATTGTCAATTGCATGTTGAATTTAAAACACCAAGTGAAGTAAAAGGTGCAGGTCAATCAAGAGGCAATAGTGGGGTTTTTTTAATGGAATTATATGAAATTCAAATTTTAGACTCATACGAGAACCCAACTTATGTAAATGGACAAGCTGCGGCAGTTTACAAACAACATATTCCTTTGGTAAATGCTAGTCGTCCTCCTGGTAATTGGCAAGCTTATGATATTATTTTTACCGCCCCTAAATTCAAAGAGGATGGGAATTTATTATCCCCTGCAAGAGTAACAGTTTTGCATAATGGAGTTTTAGTTCAAAACAATGTAACATTAACTGGACCTACAGACTGGGTAATCAAACCAGTATATAAAAAACACGCCGAAAAATTACCTTTGTTCTTTCAAGATCATGGTGATGACGGAAATCCAATTAGTTTGAGAAATATCTGGATTAGACCTTTATAATCAATTTAAAATTGTAATGGGCAAGTTTCATCCACCTGCAATCATTGAAACCTTTTCTCCACTATGGTGGAAGACTACTTTGATTGTGCTTTTATTGATTGTTTTAATTGTTTGGCTTCCTAAATATATTAAGCCCTTACAGCATCGTATGTATGGTTGGGCTATTGGTATTATCATCTTAATCAATACGGTTTTAGAAAATATTTATAACTACATAAATGGTTATTGGAATTTACAACAAAATTTACCTTTTCATTTATGCAGCATCAGTGGTATACTGTGCATTATACTCTTGTTTAATTTTAAACAAAGATTAGCTGAATGTCTTTACTACTGGGGATTGGCAGGTGGTATACAATCTTTACTTACACCTGAATTTTCTGTTGGAATGGAAGGATATAATTTTTATGGTTATTATATCGCACATGGAGGATTAATTTTAGTGGTACTTTATTTAATTGTACATAATAATTTTAGGCCTAGCGCAAAATCATGGCTACATATTTTTGGTTACACACAAATACTTGCCATTAGTGTATCACTTATCAATTATTTTGTAGGATCTAATTATATGTATCTTTCAAAAAAGCCAGACGTAAATAATCCTTTATTAATTGGAGATTGGCCTTATTATATTATCGTATTAGAATTGGTTGCAATTATTCACTTCTGGATTCTTTATCTGCCATTTGCAAAAACCAATAAACTTGCTAAGGCTTAAAGTTCTTCAATTCTTTTTGCTTTATCATCCACTACTAAATCGAACTGCGGTTTAGTGGGACCTCCATTTGGACAATATCCAGTAATTAAATCATGGAATTTGCAGCCCCATTTTGTCAATTGATCAAGTGTTAGAGCTCTTAAATCTCTTTTAGAGGCTTCCCCCCTTCCTGTCCAATAAGTGATATGCCAGCCTTCTTCGTATAGTTTATTGATTTTTTCAATATTCTGAAAATTAGGTTCTGCTAATTCATAAGCACGCTTTTCGCCATAAAAACAAATTGTTTCGTCTATATCTATTAATGCTTTCTTAGAGCCAAACCTTTTTGATTCAATCATTGTTATATATTTATACAAATTTACATTCTTTCTATAAATAATACCTCACTTAAAATTTGACTTATGCGTTCTTGTTTTCACAAAAAATTAATGATAATTATTTGCATCCTTGCTATCAATTATGCCAATGCACAAACAAGCTATCAGCCTACTATAAGACCTGAACAAATAACCATTGCTAGAGATAGTTTTGGAGTGCCACATATATTCGCACCAACAGATCCTGAAGTAGCATATGGTTTAGCTTGGGCACATTCGGAAGACGATTTTAAAACGATACAAACTTTAATCTTAACCGGCAAAGGTAAATTAGCTACCTATATGGGCAAGAAAGGTGCTCCAATTGATTTTGTAGTAGGTCTTTTAAATACCAAGACATTAGTGGATGCACAAATTGGTTCAATGGATCCCAAATTTATTGCATTAATTAAAGGATACTTAGCGGGTTTAGATGCTTATGCAAAAGCGCATCCAAAAGAAGTGCTCAACAAAAATGTTTTTCCAGTATCTGTGGAAGAGTACTTATCAGCTTCTGTTTTTTCAGTAGCAGTGTTTTGTGGAGTTGATAAAACCTTACCTAAAATTTTAAATGGATCAGTTGCTCATTTGCCAGGCTTTACTGGAGAAGGAAGTAATGCATTTGCGATTCATAGTAGCAAATCTAGCTCTGGAGAAAATATGTTGGTGATTAACGCACATCAACCCATAGAAGGAGCAACTGCTTTTTATGAAGCACATTTACAAAGTGAAGAAGGTTGGAATATTTTAGGGGGATTATTTCCTGGAGGCCCAATGATTTTTCATGGAGTTACACCCAATCTAGCTTGGGCACATAC
>JALRFB010000280.1 GCA_023256555.1 Sediminibacterium sp.
ATAGATATAATCGTCTTTATGATTTTTTATCTTTTCAAAAGCTAATGGATAATATTTTTCAATTTCAAATAAAGCCAATGGATTCATTCTATTAAACATTTCTTGAATCACAGCCATTAAAAGAAATATTTCATGGACAGCATTCTCTGCTACCATCATACTTTGATCACAAATAAGTTTATGATTCGCTAATTCTTTTTCAACTACTGCCGTCACTAAACTGTCTTTGTCCTTATAATAGTTATAAATGGTTTTTTTGCTGATGCCTAATTGCGTTGCTAAATCATCCATGGTGACATGTTTCACCCCAGTTTGGAACATGAGTTGTTGGGCCTTATGTAGAATTCTATCTTGCATACCTTCATTTGAAGGCGCAAAACTATGGAAACTATTTAAGTTTTCAAAGTTTCCGATACCTTATTTCTTTATATATTATGTCAAATGGTAAAATTGTTTGAAATTTGAGCCTAAATCCATTCAAAATGCCCAGTTTAAGGCAGCAAGTCATCAGAAAAAAGATATTAAGTACCGTTGCCCAGTTGTTTTTTCAGGGTGTGGTGGTTTTAGCGCCTATTGGCGTAACCATTTGGGTGGTGGTAAGCCTATTTACATGGGTGGATAATTTTTTACCTAACCTGCTAAATTTTATTTTCCCCATACAATTTGCCGAGGTCAATGGCCAAATTCCAAAAGTAACAGGTTTGGGATTTTTAGTAGCTATTACACTTGTATTAATTGTGGGGTGGTTGTCCTCTTTATTTTTCGTAGAAAGATTGATGTCCATCTTTGATAAAATTTTAGAAAAAACCCCAGGTGTAAAAATTATATATACCTCTGTAAAAGATTTTTTAGAAGCTTTTGCTGGTAATAAGAAAAAATTTGATCAACCTGTATTGGTGAATGTAGATGCAACTGATGTATGGCGAATTGGTTTTATCACACAAGAAAATACAGAGCATTTTGGTTTACAAGAATTTGTTACAGTTTATGTACCGCATTCTTATGCGATC
>JALRFB010000281.1 GCA_023256555.1 Sediminibacterium sp.
AGGGTTAAAAAGTTATAGAGACCTACCTTTGAGAATAACTGAGTTTGGAAAAGTTCACAGATATGAACCTTCTGGTGCTTTACATGGTTTATTAAGAGTTAGAGCATTTACTCAAGATGATGCACATATATTTTGTTCTGAAGACCAAATAACAAGTGAGTGTTTAAATGTTACTAATTTAATTTTAGATATTTATAAAGATCTAGGTTTTGAAAATGTAATTTTAAAATATGCAGATAGACCAGAAGTTAGAGTTGGTGCAGATGAAGTTTGGGATAAAGCCGAAGCATCTTTACTTGAAGCAGTAAAAGCTTCAAAATTAGAGTATAGCGTAAATAAAGGTGAAGGTGCTTTTTATGGTCCAAAAATAGAATTTGTTTTAAGAGATGCAATAGGTAGAGATTGGCAATGCGGAACACTTCAAGTGGATTTAAATTTACCAGGTAGACTTGATGCATCATATGTAGATAAAGATGGAACAAAAAAAGTTCCTGTGATGTTACATAGGGCTTTGTTTGGTTCTCTTGAAAGGTTTATAGGAATTTTAATTGAGCATTATGCCGGGAAATTTCCTTTTTGGATTTCTCCACTTCAAACTGTAGTTATTCCAATTTCAGAGGAGTTTGATGATTATGCAACACAAGTTTCAAAAAAAATTAAACAAGCTGGCATGAGCTCTTTTGTTGATCTAAAAAAACATAATTTGAATTATAAAATTAGAGATCATTCACTCGCAAAAATACCTTTATTATTAATTTGTGGTAAAAAAGAAGTTGACAGTAACTCAGTAACGATTAGAAGATTAGACTCTAATAAACAAGAAAATATGGATCTAGACGTATTCTTAAAAACATTCTCTGCTTTGAATAAAGCATCTTCAAACTAAGTGGCAGATTTTAAACAAAACTATTTTCAAAGAAGAACTAAGGACCGTGGTCCAAGATCTAATAATAGAATTTCATCACCTGAAGTTCAAGTTATAGG
>JALRFB010000282.1 GCA_023256555.1 Sediminibacterium sp.
TGCTATTGATTATTTGAAATAATACTGCCCCTACAAATGCATCACCTGCACCAGTAGCATCCACCGGAGTGATAGCAATACTTCCAATCATTTCTAAATGATCACCCATAGAAAGCAGCGTACCTTCTTTTCCCATAGTGATGGCAAATACTGCTTTTGATTTTTTTCTTAAAGCAGCAGCTGCGTGTTGAACGCTATCACAACCTGTGATCAACATGGCTTCTTCGTCACTTAATTTAAAAAAATGTGATTGCTCTATAAATGGCCAACATTGGTCAATAAAACTTTTGGTATTGTTTGGGAATAATAAATGTCTATAGTTGGGATCGAAACTAATAATGGCTCCAGCTTTTTTAGACTTCTCTAATAAATCAAGGTATGCGTCTTGTAATGGTCCAGGTAAAAATCCGGTAGCTGATCCAAAATGCACTATACTATATTCTTTTAAATTGAGTCCACTCAAATCTTCTGTACTTAATTGACCATCCGCCCCACGATTAAAATAAAAATCTCTTTCTCCATCTTCCATCAAAGACACAAAAGCAAATGTGGTAAAGTGATTTGGGTCTTGCAAAACCCATTTTGTATTTACTCCCATTTCTTTTAATAATTCTACAATATGCATCCCAAATGGATCCTTGCCCACTTTGGCAGCCATATCTACTTCTGCACCCAATGCTGCAATCGCTGCAGCTACATTCGCCGGTGCACCACCCGCCTTCTTTAAAAAATTTTGTCCCTTAGATAAACTTGTTCCTCTATCTGTACAAATCATATCAATCAAGGCCTCACCAATACATAATACTTTGTTCATAATTCTTTTATTAATGACCTACACTCGGCATTTGAGTGACTTCTGTTTTTTTATCAGTTTGTATAAACAATGTCAATATTGCAGCAATGATTAAAAACACTCCACCAAAACTGATTGCTTTTCCTGGATCATTGTTTAAGAAATGTTTTAAAATATAT
>JALRFB010000283.1 GCA_023256555.1 Sediminibacterium sp.
TGATCAATAGCAGTACGTAGTCGAGTTTCTTGTTCATTTATTCTAGCTGCACCATAGTAATCATTCATTCTAAGCATTTCATCTTTTTCTTCTTGCATTGCTGCTAGTCTTTCGTAAAAAGGACCAATACCTGGTGGATGTTTTACTGCTTTCATCGCAACTAAGGTGCATGCCTCGTCAATTAAATCAATTGCTTTATCCGGTAAAAACCTGTCCGAGATATATCTATTGGATAACACTGCTGCAGATACAATTGCATTATCAGTGATATGCACACCGTGATGCAATTCATATTTCTCTTTCAAGCCTCTTAAAATAGAAATGGTATCTTCAACCGTTGGTTCTGCTACTTGAACGGGTTGAAATCTTCTTGTAAGCGCTGCATCTTTTTCAATATATTTTCTATATTCAGCAAGTGTGGTAGCCCCCACACAATGCAATTCACCTCTTGCTAAAGCTGGCTTTAACATATTAGATGCATCCATTGATCCATCTACCGCTCCTGCTCCAACTAAAGTATGTAATTCATCAATAAACAAGATTACTTTTCCATCTTGCTTATCAATTTCTTTTAAAACATTTTTAAGTCGTTCTTCAAATTCACCTCTAAACTTAGAGCCTGCAACCATGCCTGATAAATCTAAAGATAATAATTTCTTATTTTTTAAGCTTTCAGGAACATCATCTTTAGCAATTCGTTGGGCTAATCCTTCAATAATTGCAGTTTTTCCAACACCGGGTTCTCCAATTAAAACTGGGTTATTTTTTGTTCTTCTGGATAATACTTGAATTGATCTTCTAATTTCTTCATCACGTCCAATCACAGGGTCAAGTTTTCCCTGTTTTGCTTTATCTGTTAAATTAATTGTATATTTTTTTAATGCTTGAAGATTTGACTCGTCACCTGGATTATTAATATTTCCACTTTTTCTCAATTCTTTT
>JALRFB010000284.1 GCA_023256555.1 Sediminibacterium sp.
GTCTGCAATTACTGCAACAACAACCCTAACCTTTTTTGCATTTTTAGGAATTGAATGTGCAACCATTCCATCTGGCAGCGTGGAGAACCCTGAAAAAACAATTGCAAGAGCCACTTTATTAGGGACTTTGATTGCAACAATTGTTTATATATTAAGTACAATAAGCATAATGGGTATGATTCCTGCTGCTCAATTAAAAACCACTGTAACGCCATTTGCTGATGCTGCTACCTTAATCTGGGGAGCTGGTGCCAAGTATTGGGTGAGCGCAGGTGTTGCTATTGCTGCTTTTGGTGCTTTAAACGGATATATTTTAATTCAAGGTCAATTACCCGCTGCCATTGCAAGCGACCATTTATTTCCAGCTATTTTTAAAAAAAGAAATAGCAAAGGAGTTCCAGCAATTGGCGTAGTCATTTCAAGCGTAATAGTTTCCATCTTTACCATGATGAATTACACCAAGGGATTAGTTGATCAATTTAAATTCTTGATTTTATTGACTACACTTACTGTATTGATCCCTTATTTGTTTTCTACAGCTGCATATATAATTTTTAGATTTAAAGAATCAAATCTTACCAAATGGGTAAGATATTCCGCAATCCTATTAGCTGGTTTAGCATTCTTATTTTTTATGTGGATGATCATAGGGTCTGGTCAAGAGATTGTATATTGGGGCTTTGTATTGTGTATGTCCTCTATACCAGTATATGTATTAGGAGTTGTTAAGAGAAATAAAACAATTAAATAATTTATAATGAGCGCACATTCTGAATCTGGTCACTTGAAATCTGTTTTTATTAAAAGAGCTAAAGATGCTTTTATTGATGATGCCCATGTATCTAAACATTGGGAGGCATTAAATTATTTAGGTAAGCCGGATATTCAAAAAGCATTTAGCGAGTATGA
>JALRFB010000285.1 GCA_023256555.1 Sediminibacterium sp.
ATTTGTCAACAACTGTCGAGGCCGGGGAGATACTGAGTGGCGTCAATATGTGTATCACCCGCGGCGCATCGAAGTAGAAGTTTAATTCACTGTTTCTGGTTCTAATTTGATTTGCAGTGGATAGTTCTGCGATCTGGCATTGAGTGTCACTTCTATACCTTTTTGTTCAGCAACTTCAAACGGCAAAACTGCAACAGTGGCTGCACCTGCTTCGTGAATATCAACTGTGATTTGTTCTGCTGATTCTGGAGTGTAATCAAAATATTCAATCAAACTATCCACAACAAAATCCATTGTGGTTTGATTGTCATTCAAGTATATAACCTTGAACATAGGTGGCTCTTTTACAGCCTCTGATGGTTTGATCCGTGTGCGGACGTCGCTCTGTGCCATTTCTATTCCTTGCTTTGCTATACAATCAGTGGCAGCAGGATTGCTGCCACTGTATTTACATTATATTACTCTTTGTAAGTAATTGCAATGGTCTTTGGTTTGTCTTGTTCAGGGACTTCGCGTTTCAAATGTACGCTGAGAATACCCAGTTCAAGATGTGCATTGCTGATTTCCACATGGTCTGCCAGTTGGAATTCTCTGCGGAAACTGCGTTCGCCAATGCCTTTGTGCAAGTAAACAGTAGTGGAATCTTCATTCTTCACTGATTCACTGGCATGTCTACCTTCAATGATCAAGACTTTTTTGTCCTTGGTCACTGACAGGTTGTCTGGTCCAAAGCCTGCCACTGCCACCGAAATCATGTACTCATCATCGTTGACTTGTACAATGTTATAGGGCGGATAGTTGGTGTTGCTTTGAGTAGCATTCATGCGCATGAGATCATCAAACAAGTTATCGAAGCCGATACCAAATTTGTGAATTGCGGGAAGATCGAAACTGCGAAGGGTT
>JALRFB010000286.1 GCA_023256555.1 Sediminibacterium sp.
AGTTTTGGATCTTTGGGGAGCTTACAAGCCTTAGTATTTCCAAAAAGATTTTTCAAAATACTTGGGTTGAATGTTACTTGGTATGCTAAAAAGCATAAACTTTGTCGTCAATTTATTACTTGCTCCATGGGACAAACAAATGGCGGACATGCGCAGAAACTTTCTGTAGCTGGATTAATCGTACCATTAGGTATTATATACGGTGATATTGGAACTTCTCCATTGTACGTATTCAAGTCGATCATAAATAACAAAGTTATTACAGAGCAGCTAGTGTATGGTGCGATCTCTTGTGTATTCTGGACTTTGACTTTACAAACCACTTTCAAATATGTGTTTCTTACTTTAAGAGCAGATAATAGAGGGGAGGGTGGTATCTTTTCTCTTTTCGCATTAATTAGGCGTTATGTAAAATGGATTTATATTCCTGCAATCATTGGTGCTGCAATGCTTTTAGCAGATGGAATGATTACGCCGCCTATCTCTGTGGCTTCGGCGATTGAAGGTTTAGGTGGAGTGAAAGGTTTAGAAAAAATTATTGTTCCTGGAAATAACTTAACAGTGGGTATTGTTGTCGGAATTATTTCTGTGATTTTTTTCTTTCAAAGATTTGGAACTAAGATTATTGGATTTGCTTTTGGACCAATAATGTTAGTTTGGTTTTCTATGTTATTTGTTTTAGGGTTTTTACAAGTAACAGAACATGTACAAATTTTAAAATCTTTAAACCCTTATTACGCTTACGATTTATTAGTCAACTATCCTCAAGGTTTCTGGTTATTAGGCGCTGTTTTCTTATGTACCACAGGAGCCGAGGCGTTATATAGCGATTTAGGACATTGTGGTCGTCAAAATATTCAAGTAAGCTGGAT
>JALRFB010000287.1 GCA_023256555.1 Sediminibacterium sp.
AATAAGTCACCACAGGGCGCACAGAGGCCGATAAAGAGGCAACCCATCCACCAGCTGCTTTGACCATTTCCGCTTGCTGTTGGATAGCGCTGTTGAACGCATCCATTACACCAACGTCCACGGCAGCTTCCCTGACCGCACCAATCTCAGCTAACTTTTGCGCACCCCGCTGGGCTTCAAGTTCGCATTGATTTTTGAACATGGCAAGTTCATGTTCACGCTCATTTTTTTTATCTAGCCATTTCAAAACTTCAGGGGCTAAACGAAATATTCCACCAAAGATTGAGCCAAGCAAACCGCCTGAAAATATTTCAAGCATTATTTGTGAAACCAATTTGCAAAGTAACCAGCAACGCTAGAAACGGCAGATATAAAAATCATGCCCATCCAAAAACCGCCACGGCCTTTGTTTGCCAATTCAACAAGGGTTTCAAGTTGGGATTCCATCTTGTCAATCTTGGCTTCCATTGATTCAACTTTTTGCCAAAGAACCCCATATTTGACCAAATCAATGTCAGACATTTCAAGCCTTTTGGATGTATGCAAGCGCATAGTAAAGGGGCAAGTTTGTGCCGCCTGAACCAGCAACATTGGATGTAAAACCGCCTGTGTTACCAACAGCATAAGTATTGCCTGCACCCACAACAAAACGATCACGCAAGTCTGGTGTGCCGTTTGAGCCATTGCAAAGGTAATAGCCCACAGGAATAGAACCAATAGAGCCTGACCACATGATGATGCCACCAGAGGGAATTGGGTTTACTGATGCACTTGTTCCCAAAATGCCATACAAATTGTCGTAAGTGCCAATCTGCACATTAGCAGAATCGGTCAATACAAACTTGTATGAGTAAC
>JALRFB010000288.1 GCA_023256555.1 Sediminibacterium sp.
GAAACTGTTGTCATTCGAGGATCTACCAGATCATCTATGTTTAATGATTTTTGTAATAAACTGTAATTAGACTTATTTACAATGGCAATAGTTCGTTTGGCAGGACTATATTTTTCAGCTAGCACGCAAACCATAATGTTATCTTCATCGTCATTCGTTAAGGCTAAGATTGTTTCTGCCTCTTCTATATTCGCTTCTTTTAAAATTTCTTCATCTAATGCATCGCCACAAATTACAATTGACGAAGATAATTCTGAGGCAATTAGCTCTGCTCGATCCTTGTTTTTTTCAATAATCTTAACTCTTGCTCCTTCAAAATTTTTCTCTAACAATCTAGCTAGGTTCAATCCTATGTTTCCACCGCCAACAATAACAATTTTATTAGCAACTTTTTCTTCATGTCCAAAGGCTTTTAAAATTTGATTTAATTGCTCAGTGCTTACAACAACATAAGCTTTATCGCCTTCTAATAATTGATCTTTCTTTTTAAAGAAAACAAATTTATTTTTTCTTACCGCTCCAAGAATATTTGCTTTAAAATCTGGGAACTTTTCTGTTAAATTTTTTAATGGCATATTCATTATTGGACAATTTTTTCCAACAGCAATTTCTAAAACTTTAATTTTATCTCCAGCGAATGGTACGTTGTCTAGTGCCCCTGGGGCTTCTAATTTTCTAAAAAGTGACTTTGCTACTTCTGCTTCTGGAGAAATTATTACATCAATAGGCAAATTAGATTTATTATAAAGTTTACTCCATTTACCATCTAAAAATTCTCTAGATCTTATTCTTGCAATTTTTTTTCCAACATTAAATAAACTGTAGGC
>JALRFB010000289.1 GCA_023256555.1 Sediminibacterium sp.
ATTCAGATGCAACTTCTTCACTATCACCTAATTCATCTCTATAAATTTTTATCTGATCTTTAATCTCTTTAATCTGATTTTTAAATTGAGAATTGTGATTTCTTAGTTTGAAAAACTCTTCACTTATTAAACCTATTTCTTCTGCTGCTGCATGAAATTTTAAGCCTTTATCAGTTGAAGGTATTAACGGCACTTCAAGAGTATTTTCAATAGATCCTGATCCAGCATTCACTTTAACTATCCCCCAACCACCTTCATCATTTGCTGCTTGAAGTCTTGTTTGAAGTTGTTGTTCAGTTTCAAATGGGTAATCTGGTTTTTGAAAATTTTCAGTTAGCAGATTAATTTTGCCCGTAATTTCAATTATTTTTTCTTTTGTTTCATTTTCAATTAAGTCTTCATTAGTTAGTAATGGAATTAGTTGAGAGGTTTTATTTAAAAAACCAATTAAGATTTCTTTTTGCTGAGCACTTACATTTGAATTTTGTATCTCAGCAGATAATTCTCTAATATTTTGATTTTCATTTTTAATTTGAGCAGTACTTTTTAATTCTCTTTGGTCTATTGGGAACTGATATTTTAATGCTAATAAAGAGTCGTTTACTTTTGCAACTTGGCAAAGTTCATTTGCTGATTTTGGATAAAATCCTCTTGCAATATCCCAAGAGTAATACATCCATATTAAAAGTATTGTACAGCTTCCTAAAATTACCCAATGGGTACCACCTTTAGCTCTTTCTGGATTACCAAAAACTGCATCAACTTTTTCTGTTTGGATTAATTTTCGACCATAAATAATAGACCCAATAATTGCAGCT
>JALRFB010000028.1 GCA_023256555.1 Sediminibacterium sp.
GAAGCTACCAAAGCTGCAGCTTTTAAATTTGGTTTAGACGCAACGGTGTGTGCATTGAATGGAGGAGAAGACTATGAATTAATTTTTACCATGAAGCAATCTGATTATGATAAGATTACACTTCAAGAAGAAATAAGTGTGATAGGTTATATGTGTGATAAAGAAGAGGGTACAAAATTAATTACCAAGGGAGGTAACACACATAATATTACCGCTCAAGGTTGGAACGCCTTTGCTTAAGCCAAACATCTTTTACTTAAGCTACAAACATTTTAATGAATTGTCGATCTGCTGATAAACAAAGCAGGTCGGCATTTTCATTTAATGCAATAGAGCCGGTGATGTTTTTGTGTTGCATAACCTTGGCAGGATAAAGAGAACACATTTTTATCGCCTCGCCCACATCAACTCCTACATGTTCTACTAAATTGTTAACCGACTTTAATTGTGTTAATGCAGATCCACTAAGGGTTCCAGAAGATTCATATTTATCGCCCACTAATTGGTGTTGATAAAATCCTGTAGTTGTAGTAGTAACAGCATCAGTAATACAGAACAATCTTTCTCCCATTATTTTTTTAGCAATTTGAATAGCGCTAAAATCTACATGGTATCCATCCGCCACCAAACTACACATGGCTGTTTTATGATTAAACAATGCTCCTACTACACCAGGGGCCCTATGTTGTAGCGGACTCATTGCATTGTATAAATGCGTAGCCACTTTAATTCCATCATTAAAAAAAGATAAAGCATTAGTATAGTCGGCATTGGTATGACCAGCAGACACAACAATACCTTTTGATTGAATTAAATCAATTATTTCTTTGGAACAAATTTCTGGAGCAACGGTAATCATGCCAATATGTTCTGCACCATAATCTAATATCTTTTTTACTTCATCTATACTAGGTGCATGAATAACCTTTTCATTATGTGCTCCTTTTTTGATTGGGTTAATCCAGGGCCCTTCAATATGCAAGCCCATACAACCTTTACCGCCTTTCAATTTATATTCTCTCACCGCATCAATTGCAGCAATAATAATTTCATTGCGCTGAGATGCAATGGTGGGCTGAAAATAAGCAGCACCGCCAGCTACACAGTATTCGTATATTTTTTGAATAGTATCTGCTGTGGGAAATTCAGAAAGTAATTTTCCTCCAGCACCATAAATTTGTAAATCAATTAAAGCAGGAACTACTAAAGGATATGCATTTTGGTGATCGTACCCTTCTTTTTTGATAGCAATAATTTTTCCATTGTCTATTTCCACCACCGCTTCAGAAATCCAGCTATTTCCAGTAAATAATTCTTGTGCTGAAATATATTGAGACATACTTGAATAAAGTTAAAGCTTGATTAAAATTATTGAATCACAAAAAAATCTGCATCCTTCCAAAAAGGAAACTGCGTTCTTGTATGATTAATTTCTTCTTTTTGTAATTGAATATGAAAAATGTCTTCTTCATGCGCACAGTGGTATAACACTTCTCCTAGAGGACCCACCACCATGGAGTCTCCGCTATGTGCAATATTATTTCCATCTACCCCAACTCTGTTAACGCCAATGGTAAAACATTGGTTTTCTATAGCCCTTGCAGTTAATAAAGTTTTCCAAGCATGATTTCTTTTCTCTGGCCAATTGGCAACGTATAATAAAACATCGTACTCTTTGTCCACCGCTTCGCTTAATTGTTGACGCGCCCAAACAGGGAATCGAAGATCATAGCAAATTTGTAAATTTATTTTCCAACCTTTTACACTTGCAATTAATCTTTTGTGGCCGGGTGTATAATGTTGGTCTTCTCCTGCAAATGCAAACAAATGTCTTTTATTATAATATCCTAATTGTCCATTAGGTAATACCCAAACCAATCTGTTATAATATTTCCCCCCATCCACAATAATTAAAGACCCTGTAATAATTGCTCTTTTTTCTTCAGAGATTCTTTTCATCCAATCAATAGTGGGACCTTCCATTGTTTCAGCTAGCTTCTCAGGCTGCATGCTAAAACCGGTATTGAACATTTCTGGAAGGATAATAATTTCGGTATACTCTTGGATTTGCTGAATCTTTTGAGACAACATATCCAAATTGGCTGCTTTATCTTCCCAATATAATTGGGTCTGTATGATGGTAAAACTTAATGTAGACAAGATTTTGATTTTTCCTTAGACTAAAGATACTAAGGTTTCTTGTTCAGTTTTTGAAGAATCGGCTGAATTAACTGCGGCTCAAAGCCCCTTTGATACAAAAAAGCCTGTGTCTTGGCCATTTTGGAAAGTCCTCGTTCTCCCTTTAAGCTATTCCATTTCTTGTTGGCAAGAGCTTCGAGGGTTTTTTCATAGGCGTCTAAGTCAATACTTTGAAGCGCTTTTTTAATATTATAAGCACTCACTCTTTTTTGTTTCAGGGCATGGGTGATTTTTACCTTTCCCCAGCCTTTAATTCTAAAGTGTCCCCCTGCAAATTGCACCGCAAAACGTTCCTCGTTTAAAAAGTTTTCTGAAATTAAATTAGAGAGTATTTCCTCTACTTCGTCCTTCGACATTCCGTACTCGTACAATTTGTCTCGCACCTCTTGTTGGGCCCTCTCCTGATACGCGCAAAACCGCTTAATGCTTGTAATTGCTTGATCTTTTCCGAGTCGCTTTTTTTCCATTAAAATGTAGATAAGTCTTGCTAAAATAGCTTTTTAATCTTAACAAATTGCATTAGTTTCGTCTTCATATTTATTAAAACTAGATCGCATGAAATTTATCGTTTCTTCTTCTTCTCTTTTAAAACACTTACAACAAATTTCTGGTGTAATTAACTCGAATACAGTATTGCCTATTTTAGAAGATTTTTTATTCGAAATAGAAGATAAAAAATTAAATATTATCGCAACGGATTTAGAAACGGTAATGCGTGTACAAATGGAAGTGGAAAGCAAGGCAAACGGAAGAGTATGTATTCCTGCTAAAATCTTAATTGATTCTTTAAAAAATATCGCAGACCAGCCTCTGACTTTCAATATTGATAAAAATTATGCAGTAGAAATTACGAGCGATAATGGAAAGTATAAAGTAATGGGTGAGAATCCGGACAACTTCCCTAAAGAGCCTACAGCAGACGATACAACAGGCTTTAAGATGACTAGCACGGGATTATTAACAGCAATTAATAAAACATTGTTTGCTGTGAGTGGAGACGATTTAAGACCAGCAATGACGGGTGTGTTTTTTGAATTATCAAAAGAGGGTGTACAGTTTGTAGCAACGGATGCTCACCGTTTAGTGCGTTATAAAAGATTAGACGCGAAGGCAACACAGAACGCTTCTTTCATTGTGCCTAAAAAGCCATTGAACTTATTAAAGAATGCATTACCTGATAATGACGATAGTATCACCATCAGCTATAACAATAATCACCTATTTGTGGATCATGGATCTACTCAATTAATTTGTCGTTTGATTGATGCAAGATTCCCTGATTATAAAGTAGTAATACCAACTGATAATCCATACAGATTAACAGTGAATAAACATGATTTTCAAAATGCATTACGCCGAGTAAATGTATTTAGTAATAAAAGCACTAATCAAGTTGCTTTAAATATTACTGGAAATGAATTACAAATGGCCGCTCAAGACATTGACTTTAGTTTTGAAGGAAATGAGCGCATGAGTTGTGAATACCAAGGAGAAGATATTCAAATTGCATTTAATGCAAAATTCTTAATCGAAATGTTAAGTGCCGCAGATACAGACGAAGTGTTTATTGAATTATCAACGCCAAGCAAAGCGGGTTTAATCAAGCCTTCTGAGCAAGCTGCAGAGGAAGACTTGTTAATGTTGGTAATGCCATTAATGTTAAACAGTTAATCAAGATTTAAATAAATGATAATCTACCCCGGTGTTCGATACAACATCGGGGTTTTTTATTTAGATTTACAATACAAAAACAGCGATATGTTTGAAACCATTAAGAATTATTTCGAAACTATTCCTAGCGCACACCGTGCTTTATTATTAGCCGGGGGAATTACGTTTTTTTGGTTGATAGAAATAGCGGTCCCATTATTTACATTCAAGTACAATAAATTCAAACACGCAGGCATTAATTTGTTTTTCACTTTCACTACTATCGTAATCAATTTTGCATTTGCTTTAATTATGGTCAAAGCAAGTGATTGGGCAGTAGCGAATCAATTTGGCTTATTGCATGTAGTTGCATTGTCTCCTATTGTTGAAGCGGTTGCAGGATTATTATTATTGGATTTGATTGGTGCATATTTAGTACACTTTATAGAACATAAAGTGAAATTCTTATGGAAGTTTCATATGGTGCATCATGCCGACACGCATGTAGATACCACTACAGGTAATAGACATCATCCAGGCGAATCAGTGGTTAGAGCGGTGTTTGCTATCATAGCTGTTATTGTATTAGGCACTCCAATGTGGATGGTAATGTTATATCAAAGTTTGAGTGTGGTGTTAACTCAGTTCAATCATGCGAATATTAAAATTCCCAAATGGTTTGATCAAAGTTTTGGTTATATCATTGTATCACCTAATATGCATAGAATTCATCATCATATAACACGCCCCCAAACGGATAGTAATTATGGAAATATCTTTTCATTTTGGGATCGCTTATTTGGTACTTATAATTATACTCCAATGAGTGAAATAGTTTATGGTTTAGATGTATTAGATAATTCAAAAGATGAATCATTGGCATACCAATTAAAAGCGCCATTTGATCCAACCATAAAATCAGATTATTAATGAGTAGAATTGGTGCTTTTATTCCTGCACGTTATGCAGCAACAAGATTTCCTGCAAAATTGATGCAGCAACTAGGAGACAAAACGGTAATCCGACACACATATGATAATGCAAAAGCTACGGGTTTGTTTGACGAAGTGTACGTAGTGACCGATAGTGAAATTATTTTTGACGAGATTATCAACAATGGTGGCAAGGCCATCATGAGTATAAAAACCCACGAGAGTGGATCTGATCGTATTGCAGAAGCTATTCAAGATTTGGATATTGATATTGTAGTTAACATACAAGGCGATGAGCCCTTTGTAAAAAGAGGTCCATTAGAAAAAGTTTTAGCATGTTTTGATGATACAACAGTACAAGTGGCCTCTCTCATGCAAGTATTAGAAAATCCAGCATCTATAGCCGATCCTAATTATGTGAAAGTAGCAGTAGATAAAAAAATGAACGCACTCTTTTTTTCAAGAAGTGTGATACCTTATTTAAGAGACACTACAATAGCGCCAACTTACTATGAACATGTGGGTGTGTATGCTTTTAAAAAACAAGCATTATTAGATTTTACTAATTGGCCAATGTCTCCATTAGAAGCTGCAGAAAAAATTGAATGTCTAAGGTATTTAGAAAATGGAGTGGGTATTAGAATGGCCATTACAGATTATATGGGTGTAGAGATAGATACACCAGAAGATTTGATCAAAGCTGCACAATTATTAAATAAGTAATTCGTTTTTTAATAATATAGCTTCAAAAGAGGCTAAAAAATTTTCAAAAAATTAATACAATGAATAAAGGAAAATTATTCCAATCCACAGTAGTTGCAGCATTAGCTGGATTTATTTTTGGTTTTGATATGGTGGTCATTTCTGGAGCAGACAAGCCCATTCAAGAATTATGGCATACCACTCCTTTATTTCATGGATTTTTTATCATGTCAATGGCATTATGGGGAACTGTTGTTGGTTCTATATTTGCAGGCGCTCCAACAGAAAAGTTTGGACGTAAAAAAGTATTAATATGGTTGGGACTTATGTTTGTTGCATCAGCCATTGGCTCTGCCATTGCTCAAGACCCCTACACTTTTTCTTTCTTTAGATTAATTGGTGGAATTGCCATTGGTGTATCTTCTGTTGCAGCCCCAACCTATATTTCAGAAATCTCTAATAAAAATAACAGAGGCAAGTTGGTGGGCATGTATCAATTTAATATTGTGTTTGGTATTTTAGTGGCTTATTTATCTAACTATTTTTTAGCGGGCGTAGGTGGAGAGAATGATTGGCGTTTTATGTTGGCAGTATTATTAATTCCAGCAGCTATATATACCATCATGACATTGGGATTGCCAGAAAGTCCAAGATGGTTATTGTCTGTCGCAAATGATGAAACAGGTGCAAGAAAAACTTTAGAAACCATTGGTGTAGACAATATCGAAGAAACCATACAAGAAATTAAAAAGGCAAACGAAGAAGAAAAACAATTTGGTGCTGCGAATTTGTTTTCTAAAAATCATATCAAAATAATTTCATTGGCTTTTTTAATTGCTTTCTTTAATCAAGCATCTGGTATCAATTTCCTATTATACTATGCCCCAAGAATTTTAGAAGAAGCGGGTTTTGCAAAAGACAATTCTTTATTAAGTTCTATTTCTTTAGGAATGATGAATTTGGTATTTACTTTTGTAGGTTTATGGTTAATTGATCGTATTGGTAGAAAGACTTTATTAATTATTGGATCATTCGGTTATATCATTAGCTTATCCATGGTTGCTTATGGTTTTGTGGCACATAGTGCTCCATCTTTTATGTTAAGTTTTTTATTATTATTTATTGCAGCACATGCTATTGGACAAGGAGCAGTTATTTGGGTATTTATTTCAGAAATTTTTCCTACCCCAATACGCGCTAAGGGTCAGGCTTTCGGGGCAAGTATACATTGGATCTTTGCAGCATTGATTACCTTAATTACTCCTGTATTTCTAGATAGTGAATATGGCATATTTAAAGAAAATCCATGGCCCATCTTTGTTTTCTTTGCAGTAATGATGACGATACAATTAATTTGGATTTTGGTAAAAGTGCCAGAAACAAAAGGTGTATCTTTGGAAGAATTACAAAAAAAATTAGCTCAATAAATTTAGGTATATGCAGTTCCGCAATTTTAAAATGGTCGACTATGTGGTGTATGGTCGTGGAAGTTTTAATCAATTAGATGAAATTATCGCTCCAAGAAGAAAGGGTGATTTTCCTATGATCTTTTTTGTGGATCATTATTTTGAAGGAAAGCCATTGGTGTCTCGTGTTCCCTTAAGAGGAAAAGATAAAATTGTATTTGTAGACGTAACGCATGAACCCAAAACAAAACAAGTAGATGCATTGGCTGCTGATTTAAAAGCAGAGTTTGGCCAAGTGAGCGGCATCATTGGTATTGGAGGAGGCTCTACAATGGATTTAGCGAAAGCGGTATCATTAATGATGACCAATCCAGGTTCTTCTGCAGATTACCAAGGTTGGGATTTAGTAAAACAAGCGGGTGTTTATAAAGTAGGTATTCCCACTCTAAGTGGCACTGGTGCCGAAGTAAGTAGAACCACCGTATTAACAGGACCAACAAGAAAATTAGGAATGAATTCAGATTTCACTCCATTTGATCAAATTGTATTGGATCCTGAATTAACCAAAGACGCTCCGGTAAATCAACGTTTCTATACAGGAATGGATTGTTATATACATTGTATTGAAAGTTTGGAAGGAACTTTTTTAAATGAGTTTAGTAAAAGCTATGGCGAAAAGGCCCTAGATCTTTGTAGAAAAGTATTTGTAGAAAAGAAAGAATGGAATGATGAATCTGACGATCAATTAATGATGGCATCTTATGCAGGAGGCATGAGCATTGCCTATAGCCAAGTAGGTGTAGCCCATGCGGTAAGTTATGGTTTAAGTTATTTATTGGGCACCAAGCACGGAATTGGTAACTGCATAGTGATGAATCATTTAGAAGAGTATTATCCAGCAGGTGTGAAAGAATTTAAATTCATGGTGGAGAAGAATCATATTGAAATACCCACTGGTATATGTGCTGATTTAACCGAAGAACAATTTGATGCCATGATTAATGTATCCTTGGGTATGAAACCTCTTTGGGAAAATGCTTTAGGAAAAGATTGGGAAAAAATTATGACTCGCGAAAAATTAAGAGCATTATACGGAAAGCTTTAAGCTGTATCTTTGTCCTGATGAAAAGATATATAGTAGGCATATTGATAATATTGACTTGTTTGCAACCCTTTGTTGCCAACGCATTATTATTGAATCCTATTGTTAATGCGACTTTTACTAAATATGTTCCCAAAATTTCCAAATCTACTTCTAATCAACATAGGGAATCTGTAGAAGCTATTGTATTAGATGAAGACGAAGAGGATGAAGAACAATTAAGTAGCACTGATTTAGGAAGTATTACATCATTTATACTCAAGGTTTATTTTAAAGAAAAGCCAACTATTTCGCTTTTCACCACAAAAATTAAACACTCCAATAAACCACTGTTTATTCTTTGGAGTGTGTTTCGAATTTAAAATTTAGTTACGGAGCTTTTTTATTGCTCCTTGAAAGTGGTTATTACTTTTTGTAATGAGTAATCCACCTATTCCCTTGTAATTTATATTCCATACATATGTTAATTTTTATGAAACAAACAAAGTTGTTTTTAAGCGTTTTTGCGTTGATGAGTTTATTGGCTTGTCAAACAAAAAAAACATCCAAAGAAGAAGTTGAAAGCTTTATTGTAACCAATCCATTAGTGACTGATACCAGTTTTATCAAAGAGTACGTAGCTGAAATTCAGTCTATCCAAAACGTAGAAATCAGGGCTAAAGTAAAAGGCTTTATTGAATCCATTAAAGTGGATGAGGGTCAAAAAGTAAAAGCTGGACAATTGTTGTTTACTATTAGACCACGTGAGTATGAAGTGGAATTATTAAAAGC
>JALRFB010000290.1 GCA_023256555.1 Sediminibacterium sp.
ATGGAAGGCGAAGTATTTTCACTTATTGGACCAAAGCGATTTGATGTACCTTGGAAAGAGATTGAATCTCAAGGTTATATCGCGCCGGCTGAGTGCATTGAAATTCGCGCTACGCTCTCTGAAGCTGAACGTCTGGCATATGCCACTGCAGAGGTGGAAGACAAGTATCGAATGTGTGCAACTACAGCCACCAAAACAAAAGTGGTCCAAACTTTGGTGGAAAAACATGCTGATGATCAAGTACTAGTGATTGGTCAATATATAACTCAACTTGATGAACTTAGCGAGAAACTTGGCGTTCCAGTAATCAAAGGCGAAACACCAATTAAAGAGCGCGAAGAGTTATTTGCGGCATTTCGAAGTGGCGAAGTGAAATGTTTAGTGGTTTCAAAAGTTGCTAACTTTTCCATTGATTTACCCGATGCCACAATTGCCATTCAAGTGAGCGGCGCATTTGGAAGCCGCCAAGAAGAGGCGCAACGTTTAGGAAGAATTTTGCGTCCTAAATCAGATGGCCGTAGTGCGCGCTTCTACTCTGTTGTAAGTAGAGATACGGTTGATCAAGATTTCGCACAGAATCGTCAAAGATTTCTAGCCGAACAAGGTTACAGTTATAAAATTATTGATGCAGACGATGTTTTTCAAGGAAAGATTTAAATTCTGCTAAATCTAATCTAAAGTGCGAAAAGTATTTTCCATCTACATGTATCACTGGAATCAATTGGCCGTATAAATCTTCTAGCTCTTTATTATTATCAATCAGAATCTCTTCAACTTCGATATTTAACTGGTCTTTTTGCGGGACCAGCGAATT
>JALRFB010000291.1 GCA_023256555.1 Sediminibacterium sp.
CCGTCGAGCACTGCCTCCTCCTCCACCTAAAGTTTATGACAGTTACAGGCCAACATGTTGTTTTGTGGCAGGTACTTTAATTGACATGGCAGATGGATCAACCAAAGTTATCGAAGCCGTAGCAATTGGAGATCGGTTAAAAGGCAAAGATGGCGCAATTAACACTGTACAACACTTTATTAGACCGGTGTTAGGCAATAGAAAACTAGTTGGTTTCAATGGCGGAACACCTTTTATGACCAATGACCATCCAGTGCTCACTGTTGATGGTGCGTGGAAGTCAATAGATCCTGACAGCACTGCATCTAATTACGCACACGCAAATCTCAATCCCACACAACTCATAGTTGGTGACGTAATTAATACCGGTGACGGTCAAGGACTCAAAATTGTTTCAATTGAACAATATACTGATCATTATGATCTACCGGTGTACAATTTTTCATTGGATGGCAACAATACCTATATTGCAAATGGCCTGGTTGTACATAACAAAGGTCAGACAGCATTCGGTGGAGGTGGCGGTGGTGGCACATCAGCAGGCGCAGCATCTGGAAATGGCAGTGGTGCATCAACTGCTGGCGGAAGTTCGCCAGGTTCGGCTTATTCCGATGCCAGACTTAAACGCAATATTAAATTGATTCAAACCCGACGGGATGGACTTAAAATTTATACCTTCAAGTATATTTGGAGTGATATCACGTGGGTGGGAGTTCTGGCACAAGATTTATTGCAACAAGAACAGTTTGCTTCATCGGTTACCTTGGAATCAAATGGATTTTACTCAGTAAACTATGCCCAAATAGATTT
>JALRFB010000292.1 GCA_023256555.1 Sediminibacterium sp.
TATTAGGTATAACACCTTGATTATTCCATATTTCTCCTATTTCTTTTGTAGTCCAACCTGCTAGCATAGTTCCTAATTTAGTAACATAGAACTTTTTATTAGGGTTTTTAGTAGCATAAGTTATAAGATCACCTATTTGTTTATCAATATAGTCTAAAGCATTGTACTCACCTTTAGGATCTAGAGTATTACTTCTTTCTCCTTCTTTAAGATTTTTAGTAACAATAGCATAAGATTGTCCTTGAGGACCTTCTGCTTGACCATATTTAGCACCAAAATCATCAACTGCAGTTTTAGCAGCGCCTTTGCCGTGTCTACCTTCTGTATTACTTCCAAATACAAATACACCATTTGCAGGCATATTCTCTTTTGTAAGTTTTTCAGGAGTATATTCTCTTTTTACACTTACAGGTGCTTGTATTGGTTCAGCAACATCAACTGTGCTAAAAAGATCTTTGATTTTTTTCTTAAAAGTAGCTAATGGTAATTTAGTGTTATAAGTTATAACATCAGGATTATAATCAGCTTTCTTTAATAGTTTCTCTTTCTTTTCTTCTTCTTCTATAGGCAAATAGTATTTCTTTAACAATGGTTTTGTAGCAGACTCACCTACATTATCATCGTATATATCCTCTTTTGTTCCAGGTTTAGAATACATACCATTAAATAACTCAATGTATTTTTGTAAGTATCTGTCTTTTAATTCGTTATTGTTTAACACATTAGACATTGTGTAGTCTATTGCATTTGTCAGCAACATTGATAAATTAGTAGTTGGTACAACTTTACCTAAATTAAG
>JALRFB010000293.1 GCA_023256555.1 Sediminibacterium sp.
AGTACCATCTCTCCATAACTCCCTAATGTCTCTGATATCTATTAAAATTGCATTTTCTTTTTCAATTCTAGATTTTGTCTCTTCAGGAGATAAAGTTTCAATATCTTTAAGAACTTTATCAACAAGTTCTTTAGCTGAGGTAATTTTCATAGAACTTAATATATAAATAATTAAAGTAATATTATCTTATATGAAAATACAAAAAAGTAATAAAAAAAATTTCTTTAAGAAAATTTTTATAAAAATTTGTAGACTTTTAAATTTTGAAATTATTGATCAATCAGAGTTTACAATTCCAACCCTTAAAAAAAGATTAGATGAAAACCTCAGTACCACAGGAAAAAAATCTATAACTTTACCAATGGGTGAGATAAAAATAACGAGACAGATTAATTCACTAAATATCATCTTTAGATTTTGCACTAATGTAAAGATGCTAACCCAAAGTAAACAAAGGCTTTTTGAAGAAGAAAAAAATCAATACACACTAAGATCATTAAATTCAATTTTAAGATCAATTCAAAGTGCAAAAAATAATTTTAAATATCTTGATATAAAAATTACAGCAATCGACTCAGGCTCAGATGATGCAGATGTTCAAAAAATTAAAAAAATGATTGAAGAAAAAAGTATTAATTTTGAATATGTAAAATTAGATTTAGATGAACTAAAAGGTTTTATTGACCCCCTAGCTTCAACTAATCAAAAATCTAATATGGGAAATATTTATAAATCTTTTGAAATTGGCAGAGATGGAAATTATGACTTATTATATTTTCTAGAAGACGATTATATACA
>JALRFB010000294.1 GCA_023256555.1 Sediminibacterium sp.
AAATGTTAGATTGATACGAGGGTTGACTATTTTTTTTGACTTAGGTAAACTATGCCACCAATTCTGTTGTATTGCTCCTTTCATTTCTAATAATGAACCATTCTCTAAAAAAATACTGCACGTTTCTTTGTTACCCTTATGCTTAAATGCAAATTTTCTTTCAGCTCCAATGCTAAGTGAGGCGATCGAACTATTGGGGATGATTTCTTTTTCATCATCACTATGCCAGCCCATACCTTCGTCTCCATTATGGTATAAGTTTAATAGACAGGCGTTATAGGTGGCGCCGGTATGAGTTTCAATAAGTGATTTAATTTTTAGTAGTTCAGTGGTCCACGAAAGTCCTTTCTTTTTCACATTGGAATAAGTGTAGTCAATATTTTGGTCTGCATAAAAAGCCACTTTGCGCTTGGTAGTGATGGCTTTACCAAACATGATTATTTGATCTTGCTGCCAGGCAATATTGTTTAACAAAATATCAAAAAATGACTTCATTTCTTCACTATTCATAATTGGGCCAAAGTAAGTAGCCGCGCCATCTTTGTTTATGATATATGGAAATTCGTTCTTCATTTTTTCTTTAAAGTGCTAGGGCAATATTTTTTGTAGTTCCTTTGCAAATCTAACAACAAACCAGGGTTAATTGTTGTTTACACATTATAAAATAAGGCATATGCAAGTGATAAAATTAACGAAAGGCTTAATGAGTTAAAAGTAAAACTCGAAGACTCAGAAAAAATTCTTCAGGTATATAAAGAGAAAAATAAATTAATTGATTTAGGAGATATTAAAAATCT
>JALRFB010000295.1 GCA_023256555.1 Sediminibacterium sp.
CCCCAAAACCCCAAAACCCCATCGTTTGTGGCCAGGATTAATTCAGAATTTGCCTGCCTTCTTGTCACGAACGTATTGAGCGATGGTAAGGGCTGACTTTGCTTGCGCTTTGGTCATTTTGCCAACAGCGAAGTCGGGCATCTTGCCGTTGGGTTTGCTGCACATTACATGTCTGATGCGAGTGCCTCCGTTTTCGGGCTCAAAGTGCCAAAAGTTGACTTCAAGAGTGGCAAGAACGTCTTTGCCGATGTTGGGCTTGTACTTTTGTTCGAAAGCTTCGCAGCCCTTGCTTGTGAGCATGAACATATGGCCTCCGGTTTCGGTAGGTTGGCTTTTTCTTGTAACAATCATACTTCTCGCTGTCACGAGTGGAATAGGAACATCCATACGCTGATGCAGAATCTCCTCACCAGAGCTCAAAGTTTCAAGCAAAGCGCACGTAAATTTGCCGAAAACAGGGTTTGCTTGAATGTGTGCCATGTAGTCCATATACTTGTCAACGAAGATGTTTTTGTAGTCTTCAGGGGTCAAATCAGGCACACTGAGCTCGTGAACAATGATAGGGTTGTCATCTTTGGTGAAAACCCACGCTTTACGCGTGCCTTCCTCAATATCAATCTTCTTACGTTAGTGTGCGACCTCAGTCATCTCGTTCGCAAACTTGAGTCGGTCGGCAAACACGTCGATTTAGGCAGAAGATTAAACCATTAAAATCAATAATTAAAGCTACTGGTCGATCTCTAAAAGTAGTTCTCCACGTGGATCAGTGGCTAT
>JALRFB010000296.1 GCA_023256555.1 Sediminibacterium sp.
ATATCTAAAATAAATACTTTTTTATTATTTAAATTTTTATTTAACCAAGAAACATCAACCAGTGGCTCTGCTGAAAATACTGATGTTGCAAAGAAAATAAAAAATACTGTGCTTATTATTTTTTTCATTTTTTTACCTTTCTTATTATTTAAATATTGGGTTGTTTAACAATTCTTAGATACGGCTTAATTGTATTCCATCCATCAGGAAATAAAGTTTTTGCCTCATCCTCTTTTACTGCAGGAACAATAATTACATCTTCTCCTTGTTTCCAATTAGCTGGAGTTGCAACTTTATGTTTTACAGTTAATTGCAAAGAGTCAATCACTCTAAGAATTTCTGGAAAGTTTCTTCCCGTTGCCATTGGATAAGATAAAATTAATTTAATTTTTTTATCTGGACCAATAACAAAAACATTTCTTACCGTCGCATTGTCAATTGCAGTTCTACCTTGTGATGATCCTTCAATATTTGCTGGAAGCATTCCATATGTTTTAGCAACATGAAGATCTTTGTCTCCTATGAGAGGATACTCAGGATAGTGACCTGTTACATCTTTAATATCATCACTCCATTTATTGTGGTCCTCCACTGGATCAACACTCAAACCTAGAATTTTTACATTTCGTTTATCAAATTCATGCTTGATTGATTGTAATGCTCCAAGTTCTGTAGTGCACACTGGAGTAAAGTTTTTTGGATGAGAAAATAATACTACCCAACTATCTCCCGACCATTCATAAAAATTAATATTTCCTTTGGTAGTTTCAGCAT
>JALRFB010000297.1 GCA_023256555.1 Sediminibacterium sp.
AAGGACAAAAATTTCAATTAAGTTATGCAGTAAAAAATACTCATCGATCTGTTGGAACAAGATTAAGTTCTGTAATTACAACTCAATTTAAAAATAAAAAATTAACTGAAGATCATATTTTAATTAAATTAAGAGGCTCGGCTGGACAATCTTTGGGAGCATTTGGAATTTCAGGAATTAAATTAGAAGTAACTGGGGATGCAAATGATTATGTTGGTAAAGGATTGTCTGGAGCAAAAATAATTGTAAAACCCGTTTCGAATAGCGAAATACAAACTTCTAAAAATACAATTATTGGAAATACTGTTTTATATGGAGCAACTTCAGGACTATTGCTTGCAGCAGGGCAAGCCGGAGAAAGATTTGCAGTTAGAAATTCTGGAGCTACAGCAGTTATTGAGGGATGCGGAACAAACGGTTGTGAATATATGACGGGTGGTACAGTTGTTATATTAGGAGAAGTAGGAGATAATTTTGCAGCAGGAATGACAGGTGGAATGGCATTTGTCTATGACCCAGAAAATAGCTTTGAGAATTATGTAAATCCATCCTCAGTTATTTGGCAAAGAATCGAAACGGACTATTGGAATGATGTTCTTTTAAATTTAGTAAAATTACATGAAAAAGAAACTCAATCAGTTTATGCAAAAAAAATTATTCAACAATGGAGTAATGAAAAGAGTAATTTTTATCAAGTTTGCCCTAAAGAAATGTTAGATAAGTTAAGACAACCATTGTCGAATAAGACAGTTCATGGAAAAGCAGTCTAAAT
>JALRFB010000298.1 GCA_023256555.1 Sediminibacterium sp.
TACATCAAGAGTTGAATCAATTGAGAAATCAATTTAATCAACTTGAAATGGAAGAATTTGTAAATTACCTACAAATTGGTGAAGTTATTGAATTTGATAATTATTATTCAATCAAAGGTTACTGTAAAGACCCCAAAGCCACTAACTCATTCCAATCTGGAGAAAAGATTAAAATTGTTAAAAAAAATAAAAAATCAATCGTTATTGAAGTAATTAAAAAGTTTCAACGAAGATGGGATGATGATCAAAAAAAGGTTGTTTTGGTTGGTGAGACAAACCCCGGTTGGAATATAAGAGTTGACTTAGACTCATTTTTTCATTTTTATCTAAGAAGTAAAACAATGAAAGCGGCATTTGACTCATATGTTGTAAGAAAACACGCACTAGATAGTTTATTTGATGAATAAAGAAGTAGAAATATTAAAAATCGGAAGTATTCTACCATTGATGCCTATAAAAGGCACAAGAGTTTATGATACTTCTCAGTTCAGAGACAAACAAACTATGATGATAGTCAACGATGGTAGTGAACTTTTTGATTACTATATTGATATTCTAAGAAAAAATTGTGATGAATATAGCTTTCTTAAATCCACAAAATCTATTGTAGGAACACCCAGAAGTTTTAAATTTAATAACGATAATGATACTCTGAAAGGTATTTCAGATGGTGATCCAATAGTTGGTCAATCATATACCATAAATAATCTAAGCTGGTATACTTCTAAAGTTGAAAAGATAATAGAT
>JALRFB010000299.1 GCA_023256555.1 Sediminibacterium sp.
AAAAAGTAATGGGTATTATTGGAGCTGCATTAATTGCTAATGGAAGTATTCAAGATTTTAGTTCACTTCCAGGTTGGGTACCGGTAGCATGTTACTTAGCCATTGGCTTAGGTACCATGAGTGGTGGATGGAAGATTGTAAAAACCATGGGATCAAAAATTACTAAAGTAACACCATTAGAAGGTGTGGCTGCAGAAACAGCAGGCGCATTTACTTTGTTCTTCACTGGTCAAATGGGTATTCCAGTATCTACAACACATACTATTACCGGTTCAATTATCGGTGTAGGCGCTACTAAACGTTTAAGTGCAGTAAGATGGGGTGTAACTACTAACTTATTATGGGCATGGATTTTAACTATACCTGTAAGTGGAGTATTGGCTGCTATTGTTTATACAATTGTACATTATATTGTAAAATAAAATGAGTCCCCTTTGGGAGACTCATTTAGAAAAATTCAATTAGGAGTCTCCGGAAAGGGACTCCTAATTTTTTATTTTAAAACTGCTTTAGCGTAGGCCAAGCATTTTTTTGTTTCTTCCACTGCATTAGAACCAGCAGGAATATCGTATTCTAATTCTATGGTTGCAGGGATAGCATATTTTTTATCTCTTAATAAAGTGAATATTTCTTTTAATGGAGTATCTCCTTGACCCCATGGCATATTTTTTCCACCATGTATTGCATTTTGTCTGTCTTTTACATGCATACTAGTAATTCTTGCATGATTTTTATTGATAAAAG
>JALRFB010000029.1 GCA_023256555.1 Sediminibacterium sp.
CTATGTATGAAGGAGGCAGCGTGGATTTAAATTGGGACAATAAATGGACTTCTAATATAACCAATGATGCGAATAAATATATCTGGGAAGCATCTATCCCATTCAAATCTATTAGGTATAAAGCGGGTATCAAAGAATGGGGAATTAATTTTAGTAGAAACGACTTAATTACTACCGAAAAATCAAGCTGGGCGCCAGTTCCAAGACAGTTTCCTACAGCTTCCTTAAATTATACTGGTGCTTTAATTTGGGATGCTCCATTACCAGAACATCAAAATAATTTCTCTTTAATCCCTTATTATAAAACAAGTATTGCAAAAGAATTTGCCAATAATGCTGGCACTAAACTAAATACTCCAACATTAAACAGATCAGATATTGGATTGGATGCAAAAATTAGTTTAACCTCATCTTTAAATTTAGATTTAACGATTCACCCAGACTTCTCTCAAGTAGAAGTAGATAGACAAGTTACCAATCTAAGTAGATTTGAATTATTCTTTCCAGAAAGAAGACAGTTCTTTTTAGAGAATGCAGATTTGTTTTCTAATCTAGGATATGAAAATGTTCGTCCATTTTTCTCGAGAAGAATTGGTTTAAATAGCAATATTGATTTTGGCGCAAGAATGAGTGGCAGACTAGATAAGAATTGGCGCATAGGCATCATGGACATGAAAACCAGTGCAGATGAATCAAAAAATTTATTAGCACAAAATTTTGCAGTACTTGCATTACAAAGAAAATTATTTAAAAAATCTAGTATTGAGTTGTTCTATATAGATAAAACACAATTAGATTTTACAAATGCACCAGGATATAGTTCTATTAGTAATACTAATGGGAATGCATATAATAAGAATTTTGGTTTTGAGTTTATGTTAGCACCCAAAAACAATACTTGGTCGGGTAAAACCATATTGATAAAATCTTTTACTCCAAATAAAAATGGCGATGACCTAATGAACGCCGGAAACCTACAATACAGTAACAAAAAATGGATTGTATCTTGGCAACATGAAATTGTAGGAAATAATTTTAATGCCGAAGTGGGCTATATACCTAGAAATAATTATGTAAAAATTAATCCAAGTATAACAAGATTGTTTTTCCCTAATTCTGGAAACATCTTGTCACACGGCCCGCAATTTTTAACGACTTATTATTTTAATACTGCATTGAACCAAACAGATAATACTAAACTATTCACTTACTTAATCACTTATAGAGATAAGAGCACTTTATCTGGAGTGATCCAAAATGATTATGTTGAATTACTTGCACCTTTTGATCCTACAAGAATAGGTAAGCAACCCTTGGCCGCTCATACCAAACATCAATGGAGCACTATTGGGTTTGATTTTATTTCTGCACCACAACATAGGTTCACTTATACATTATCTTCTAGAACTGGCGGCTATTATGCTGATGGAAAATTATTTAGTTTAACCGCGAATATTGGTTACAGAATTCAACCTTATGTAAATATTGATATTTCTAGCACATACAATCATATTGATTTACCTCAACCATGGGGTACTAATAATTTCTTATTGGTAGGACCTAAAGTAGATATTACCATGACCAATAAATTGTTCTTCACTACATTCTTCCAATATAACGAGCAAACAACCAATATCAATTTTAATACAAGGTTTCAATGGAGATACAAACCAGCTTCCGATTTGTTTCTTGTATATACGGACAACTACTATATAGGCCCTGTTTTTGTAAAGAATAGAGCTTTCGTATTAAAATTCACTTATTGGTGGAATAAATAAAAATAGGGGGTACAAAAGTTACCCCCTATTTTTATTACCTCTTGTAATTTAGTATATTTAGTAACTATAAAATAATCATATGAATAGCAAGAAAGCCCTTTTTTTATTAGCAACATTAGTATCTAGTGTTTCTTTAATTGCTCAAACAATGGATAATTCCTTGTTTGCTGGTTTAAGATATAGAAATATTGGACCACATAGAGCGGGTAGAACAGTAGGTATAACTGGAGTAGCATCACAACCCAATGTATTTTATATTGGCGTAAACAATGGTGGTGTTTGGAAAACTACCGACTATGGTCATACTTGGAATCCAATATTTGATGCTCAAAAAACTGGATCTGTAGGAGATGTGATTGTTGCCCCTTCTAATCCAAATGTGGTTTATGTAGGAAGTGGAGAGGGCATTCAAAGACCCGATTTATCTATTGGCGATGGATTATACAAATCTACCGATGCAGGTAAAACATGGACACGACTTGGTTTAAATGATGCACAACAAATTGGTGGTTTATCGGTGGATCCTATTAATGAAAATAGAATTTTCGTAGCTGCATTAGGTCATCCTTATGGCCCTAATAAAGAAAGAGGTGTGTATAGAAGTATTGATGGCGGCAAGACTTTAGAACAGGTATTATATATTGATGAAAACACTGGAGCGGTTCAAGTGCAAATTGATCCTAATCATCCAAATATTGTTTTTGCAACACTTTGGGCTGCAAGACAAGGACCTTGGGAAAATGGTGCATGGAATGGTGAAGCAAGTGGTTTATATAAATCAACTGATGGTGGAACAACTTGGAGAAAAATAGAAAAAGGTTTCCCCACTACAAAAGAAGACGGTTTAGGAAGAATTGGATTCACTATTGCACAAAGTAATTCTTCAAGAATGTATGCAACAGTAGATTCAGAAAAAAAAGGTGGAGTGTATAGAAGTGATGACGGTGGTGAGTCTTGGTATATGTTAACTGCTGATCCAAGATTCTGGGGAAGAGGAAGTGATTTTGCAGAAGTTAAAACAGACCCTACTAACGAAGACATAGTATATTCAGCAAATGTAGTGATGTGGAAGTCTGTGGATGGTGGAAAAAATTGGACAGGAATTAAAGGCGCCCCTGGTGGTGATGATTACCATAGATTTTGGATTAATCCAACCAATCCAAAAATTATTGCTGTTGGTTTAGACCAAGGCGGAACGATTACTGTAAATGGAGGTGAAACTTTTTCAAGTTGGTATAATCAAGCCACTGCTCAATTTTATCATGTAAGCACAGATAATGCATTTCCCTATAATGTTTATGGTGGTCAACAAGAAAGCGGTTCAGTAGGAATTGCTTCAAGATCAAACGATGGTAACATCACTTTTAGAGAATGGCATCCAGTGGGTGTAGAAGAATATGGCTATGTAGCAGCTGATCCATTAGATCCTAATATTATTTATGGTGGCAAGATTACTAAATATGATAAAAGAACCGGACAGGTTCAGAATATTTCACCAGAACCAGTTAGATCTGGCAACGTAAGATTTATAAGAACTGCACCTGTAATTTTTTCTCCAGTAGATAATAAAACTTTATTCTTCTCTGGAAATATTATTTTCAAAACAACCAATGGTGGAGATAGTTGGGAAACGATTAGCCCAGACTTGTCTAGAGAAAGCTGGGACATTCCTGCAAGTGTTGGGATTTACAAGAATGAAGATATGTTGAAGATGAAAAGAAGAGGTGTAGTATATACTTTAGCACCTTCTTATAAAAACATTAATACGCTATGGGCTGGAACAGATGATGGATTAATTCATATCACAAGAGATGGTGGAAAGACTTGGAAAAATATCACGCCTACTGAAATTAGCTCTTGGAGTAAAATATCTTTAATTGATGCAAGCAGATTTGATGACAACACAGCTTATGTTGCAGTCAACAGAATAAGATGTGATGATCAAGCACCCTATATCTACAAGACAACCGATGGAGGTGCAACTTGGAAAAAAATTGTAACAGGCCTACCCAACGAACCTATTAATGCCGTAAGAGAAGATGCGGTAAGAAAAGGTTTGCTATTTGCAGGATCAGAAAACGCAGTATACGTTTCTTTTGATGCAGGTGAACATTGGCAATCTTTGCAATTAAATATGCCTTCTACAAGTATCAGAGACTTGGTAGTAAAAGATGATGATTTGGTGATTGGCACTCATGGAAGAAGTTTTTGGATTTTAGATAATATCAGCTCTTTGCGTCAAGTAAATGTTGCTACTAAAAATCAAGTGACATTATTTAAACCACAAGTGGCTATGCGCATTAGATGGAATATGAATACAGATACACCATTGCCTCCAGAAGAACCAGCAGGTGAAAATCCTCCTGACGGGGCGATGATTGAATACTATTTACCCAATACTTCAAACGAAGTTGTACAAATAGATATTCTAAATCAACACAAAGAATTAATTAGATCATTTAAAAGTAATGATACATTGTATAAAATTCCTGACTTGAATATACCATTGTATTGGATAAGACCACAAAGTATTTTGTCAGACAAATCTGGAATGCATAGATTACTTTGGGATATGAAATATGCTCCATTAAATATACCCGTATCTTATCCCATGAATGCTATAAAAAACAATACAGCTCCAGATGCAAATGCACCATGGGTAATGCCTGGAACATATACAGTTAGATTAACCATTGGCAATAAAGTAAGTGAACAAAGTTTAGAAATTAAAATGGACCCAAGGGTTAAAACAAGTATTGCCGACTTACAAAGACAGCATGATTTATCAAAAGCATGTTATGATGCAAGAAAACAAACTATCTATCAATATCCTCAAATTGATAGAAAGCTAAGCACTCTATTTGATATTTTGGATAATACAGAAATGGCTCCTACTAAAACAGTAGAAGCCGCTGTAAAAAATACCTTATTAGAATTTGAAAAAATAAAATCGACAGAGAAAAAATAAAAGTAAAAAAATAAGGGGCTAATTATTTAGCCCCTTATTTTTTTACTTTTTAAAATCAAATACAAGATTACAAAAAGCTTTTACTCCATTAATAAATCCAGATTCATCTAAATAAAAATCGGGTGTATGGTGTCCTCCCACTTCACTCGACTTTTTATTTTTTTCCATACCTCCTAAACTAAAAAAGAAAGTAGGTACTTTTTCTCCGTAAAAAGAAAAATCTTCTGCAGCAGTTGTCCAATTAGATTCCAAAACATTTTCAGTACCTGCTACTTTATTTAAAGAAAGTACAGCTTTTTTGGCTAATGTAGGATCATTGTAATTTACAAGTGTTTGGGTTTTAATCTCCACATCTGCAGTAGCTCCATTTGCTGCAGCAATGGCATTCACAGTTTGTTTTATTTTTTGATGCGTTTCCGTTCTCATGGTAGCATCCAAAGATCTAATGGTGCCATCCATTTGAGCAGTCTCAGGAATAATATTTGCTCTTACGCCTGCATGCAATGATCCAACCGAAATCACCAATGGCGCTTTAGTTAAATCAGATTGTCTGCTTACTATATGTTGTAACCCTTCAATTACTTGTGCAGATACCACAATTGGATCTACACTACCCCAAGGCATTGCACCATGACTGCCTTTCCCATGTATGATTATTTTAAACAAGTCAGAGGATGCTTGAGCTGCACCAGATTTATAAGCCAACATGCCAGCTGGTAAAGATGCGGCCATATGTAAACCAAATACCACATCTAATTTTGGATTATCCATAGCGCCTTCTTTAATCAATAAAGGTGCTCCACCTTCTTCATTATTGGGAGACCCCTCTTCTGCTGGCTGAAATAAAAACACTACTGTCCCTGCTACATCTTTTTGCATGTCTTTTAAGGTTTTAGCAGTAGCCATTAAAATAGCAGTATGAGCATCATGTCCGCACGCATGCATTACACTTACTTGCTGACCATTGTATTCTGCTTTTACTTTTGAAGCAAATGGAACAGGCGCTCTTTCGCTCACTGGCAAAGCATCAATGTCTGCTCTTAGTCCAATATTGGGTCCAGGCTTTGCTCCTTTTAATATGGCCACCACTCCAGTTTTAGCAATGGGGTATTTTACTTCTAAACCAATGGATTGTAAATAAGTTGCGATGTATTTACCTGTATTATATTCTCTGTTGGATAGTTCTGGAAATTCATGAAAATGTCGACGCCACTCAATTAAACTTGGCTCTACCTGTTTTGTTAATTCGTTAAAATTTTTGGGCAATACCTGTGCTTCGGTTGTTAAACAAAACACAGAAGCCATCAAAAGAAAATAGTATTTCATAAATTAAATTTTATGGAATTTACAGAATTTGTCTAACTTAATAGCATGATAAGAAGCATAAAGTCTTTTAAATACCTTACGCCATTTGTGTTGTATGTATTAGCAATGATCTCGTTTAGAGGTAATGGGATACTTTGTTGGCTACCATTATTGTATACTTTTTTTGTAGTTCCAAGTGTTGAGTTGCTGATAAAACCTGATGCAAAAAATTTAGACGAGGTGGAAGAAGCTTTAGCCAAAAGCAACAAAAGCTACGATTTAATTTTATATGCTGCAGTGGTTATGCAGTATTTTTCACTATACACTTTTTTCAATAGTATACAAATTGCTGGTATTAGCAATGTAGATATTGCAGGAAAAGTCATTACCATGGGATTACTATGTGGGACTTTTGGAATAAATGTTGCACACGAGTTAGGACATAGAGTTAATAAATTGGAGCAAACACTAGCAAAACTTTTGTTATTGACAAGCTTGTATATGCATTTTTATATTGATCATAATCAAGGACACCATAAACATGTAGCAACACCTGGAGACCCAAGCTCGGCAAGATTGAATCAATCAGTGTATGCATTTTGGCCACAAACACTCATTGGAACTTATTTAAGTGCATGGCATATTGCTGGAAAAGATTTGATGAAAAAAGGTAAGAAGGTTTTTTCTTTACAAAATGAAATGTTGCAATTTCAAATAATTCAAGCTGCTTTTGTTTTTGGAGTGTATTGGTTTTGGGGAACTACAGTAACTATTCTATTTGTCATAGCAGCGCTCATTGGTGGAATGCTTTTAGAAACTGTAAACTATATAGAACACTATGGATTAAGTAGAAACAAGACAAGCGAAGACAGTTATGAAAGAGTACAACCACATCATAGCTGGAATAGCAATCATGTTATAGGAAGATTAATGCTTTTTGAATTAAGTAGACACAGCGATCATCACTATCTAGCTTCTAGAAAATATCAAGTACTTAGGCATATGGACAATGCGCCACAAATGCCTACAGGATATCCTGGAATGATATTACTTTCTTTAGTGCCACCACTTTGGTTTAAAGTGATGCATGCACAAATTAAAAAACAAGGAATACAAGTTTAACTATTCCTCTTTTGTATTGGTTATCTTAATTACAAAAATTCCAGAAGTACTAATATCACCTGGTCTTAAAGAAGATAGATCAACCGTAATATTATCTCCTTTGATTTTCCAAGTTGGTTGATGTTTAGCACCTAAAATAGTTATCATAGAATTTGAACTTGCTTTGATATCTCTGATAGTAATACTATTTTGGTAATTTGGCATAATACAGTAAACATCATCTCCTTTTTTTGTAAAAAAGCTTTCTATATAAGCACTATCCGTTTTTGGTACAACTAATTTTGCTACTTTATAATCTGCCATAAAACTTGCTGATTTTTTAGCAGGCATTTTTCCTATTGTCCACTGAGCTGGTTTTTTATAAGCAGTAGTACCATAAATCGCTTCCCCATTCACTTCTAACCAGTCACCCATATCAGTTAATCTTTGTTGTAAAATAACAGGAATATTACCATCTGCATTTGGCCCAATATCTAATAAAAAATTACCCCCTCTAGAAACAATATCATTCAACATTAAAATTAATTCTCTACTAGATTTATAATCTTTTAATTGTTCGTTTCTATTATATCCATAAGAACTTCCAATACCTTGACTCTCTTCCCAAACAATACTAGCATCCATTCCGCTACCGTATTCAGAAGTAGTATACATTGCGCCGTGATTTTTCTCTCTTGTATTATTACCCCAACGATCATTCACCACTACATTGTCTTTTACAGGAGATTCATTAAATAACCAAGCCAATAACTCAGGACTTTTCCATGCTGTATCTGAGATATCCCATTCACCATCAGAGAAAATCACTTCTGGTTTATATTTGGTTACTAAATCTTTGAATTGTGGTGTCATGTGTTTTTCAACATATTTTTTTCTGTCGTGCAACCACATTGGATTAAACCATTCATATAAAGAATAGTAATAGCCCATTCTTAATCCACTATTTCTAACTGCTTCAGATAAATCGCCTAACAAATCTCTTTTAGGTGTTCCCGTTACTGCATTCCAAGGTCTATTCCAGTCTCTATCTGCTTCTGCACTATTCCATAATGTATATCCATCATGGTGCTTAGAAGTTAATACCACATATTTTGCTCCAGATTTTTTAAATAATTCAGCCCATTGTTTTGGTTCAAACATCTCAGCCTTAAACATTGGCTCAAACTGCTCATAAGCAAAACTGCTTCCGTAATTTTTATTATGAAAGTCAATAAATTCTTTTTTCTTTTCAAACAATCTATATCTATACCACTCTGAATAACTATAACCATCATTAGACCATGCTGGTGCAAATGCTGGAACAGAATACACACCCCAGTGAATAAAAATGCCAAACTTTTCTTGATTAAACCATGCTGGAATTTTTCTTGTATTTAGAGATTCCCAATTAGGTTCATATTTTTTTTGTGCATTAAGTTGTACAAATGATACTAAAAGTAAAAATGCGATAATTCCTTTTTTCATACAATTCAATTAATAATGATTCGATAAATTAAAAGCTA